>JADZEM010000052.1 GCA_020850535.1 Chloroflexota bacterium | reverse complement strand
GGGCTGGCCTGGGGGGGGCGCGGGCGGGGCGCGGGCCCCACGGCTGGTCGTCAGACCGCCGCCGGGCCGAGCAGGCCCAGCATCGTGTCGATCTCGCGGAGGTAGACATCCGCCCGGCCTTCGATCAAGTCATCCAGGCTGACGGCCCGCCCGAGCCGCCCGGCCTCGAAGGCTGCGTACACCAGTGCCACGTCGGCGCGGCCCTCCTCGGCGGTGACCTCCGGCTGAGCGCCGGTGCGGATGCACTCGGCCAGCTCGTGGTACTCCTGCGCCAGGATGCGCGGATCGACATCGTTCAGTTCGAGATCGTAGGTCCAGACCCGCTCGCCGCCGAATGACTCGGCATCGATGGGCGAGAGCTTGTAGCTCGGCGCGTACTCCAGGATGCGCTCGTCGTCGACGACCGTGCCGTCGTCCAGGTGCAGCTTGACCGGGCGGCCGTTGCGGTCGCCGGGGCACTCAAGCGACGCCTTCGAGCCGTAGACAGTCCGCCCGCGCAGCGGCTTGCCGTGGCCGGCCGCGTCGTAGGTCCACTGCCCAATGGCCCCGCTCTCGAACGAGATGTGGGCGTAGAGGGCATCCTCGCCGGTCGGCTCGATGGTGTCCGGGAAATCCTTCGACCAGCGGGCGTAGAAGCCGCCCGGGCCAGCCGAGCCGGTATTGCGGCGGGTCTTTTCGTGGAGGCGGCTCTCGCCGTACACCGAGCGGACCTCGCCCATGTAGTAGCGGAGGATGTCGGCGTTGTGGACGCCCGCGTCAAGCGTGATCGAGCCGGTGTGCTTCATGTGCCGCCAGGGCGTGATGGCGATGCGGTCGCGCCCGTTCACGCCGGCCTCGATCATCAGGCGCGGCGTGCCGATAGCGCCGTCGTCGATCAGCGCCCGGATCAGCCGGTTGATCGGATCACGACGGTAGTTCTCGGCCACCGAGACGATCTTGCCGACCCGCTTCGCCGTCTCGACCACGAGGTTGCTGCCCCGGATCGTGACGGCGACGGGCTTCTCCAGCAGGATGTGCAGGCCGGCCTCCAGGCAGGCGACCGCCACCTTGTGGTGCGAGCCGGCGTCGGTGGTGATCGCCGCCGCCTCCAGGCCCGGGGTCTCGCGGACCATCACGGCGATGTCCGCGAAGACGGTCGGCCGCGTCCCGAGCAACTCCTGGGCCTCGTCCGCCAGGAAGTTGGCGTTCTCTTGATTCAGATCGCAGACGGCAGCCAGCTCGACGTTCGCGAACGACGATTGTGCCAGCCTCGCAAGGCCACGCAGGTGCCGGCGGCCCATCCCGCCGCAGCCGACCAGACCGATCTTCACGCGCTCAGACATGGGACTCCCCGTGGGTGCTGGGATTCAGGTTTCGAGTTTCAGGGGACGTGTTCCACCTCAACGGGTCGGCTGTGCGCCGCGCCGGTTCGCCATCACGCGCGGCGACAGGTCGAACATCGTCTCGTGGCCGGCCAGGCGACGCTCGATCTCGTCCACCATAAAGCTGAAGAAGCGCGGGCGGCAGGCAGCCGTCACGCCGGCGATGTGCGGGCTGAGGAAGACGTTGGTCAACTGGCGGATCGGGCTGGCGGCCGGGATCGGCTCGGGGTCGAACACATCCAGCGAGACGCGGATGTCCCCCACGTTCGCCCGCTCGTAGAGGGCGTCCGGATCGACGATCGCCCCGCGCGAGACGTTGACGAAGACCGACTCTGGCTGGAGCCACGCCAGCTCCTTCGCGCCGATCATCCGATGAGTGGCGGGCGTCAGCGGGGCCGTACACACCACCACCTGCCCGTCTGACATCACCCGCTCCAGGCTGGTCAGCTGGACGCCCATCGCCAGCGCCAGCTCCTTTGGCACATACGGATCGTGCACCAGGATCGTGCAGCGGAACGGCGCGAGCAGCTCGATGAACCGCCGCCCGATGTGCCCCAGCCCGATCAACCCGACCGTCTGCCCGGTCAGCTCGCCGTGGCGATAGCCGTAGTCGTCCTTGGAGCGTCGGAACTCGTCGCCGGCGATCAGCCGGCGGAACTGCGCGCCGGCGTTCCGCAGCCCGACGATCGAGAGGGCCAGCGCCCACTCGGCCACCGGCAGCGACGACCCGTGCGTGGTGTCGGTGACGCGGATGCCGCGCGCCGCCGCCGCCTCCACGTCGATCCGGTTGGCGAAGCGGTCGCCCTCAAGCTCGCCGATCAGCTTCAGTTTCGGGGCGGCGTCCAGGACCGCGTCGTCGATGTACGGCGAGCCGTGGCAGACCAGCAGGATGTCGGCGTCGCCGATCTTCGCCTTCAGGCGCTCGGCGTCGGCCGGATCGTCCGAGGGGCCGCCCCAGACGCCGGGCCGGGTGCAGACGCCCTCGGACGGGAGCCACTCCCAATCCGCGATCTGCTCCAGGCGGGCGACGCCCTCGCCCTGGACGATCTCGTTGCGGGTGGCCGTGTTGGCACAGATCAGGACGCGCGGGCGGGCCGGCAGGCTCGTGCTCATGAAGTGCCTCGCAGGGCTGGGATGACCCGCTCGGCGAAGAGGCGCGGGCCGCGTAGGGATGGGAAGTCGATGAACCAGAGCATGAAGTGGGAGACGCCAAGCTGGCGGTACAGGTTGATCTGCTGGATCACGTCGTCGGGCGTGCCGACAAGCCAGTCGTCGACGGCGTCGGCCATGCGCGGCGGGTTCGGGCCGCGCAGTTGCTCGACCAGCGCCGTGCGTGGCGCGCCCCGGCGCGAGGGCGGCAGATCGGCGATCCGCAGGGCCGTCTCGCGGGCCTCCTGGTCCGTCTCGGCGATCAGGCACTGGATCTCCAGCGACAGCTCGAGTGTCGCGGGATCGCGCCCGACCCGGGCACAGGCTTCGGTGACGCCGGCCAACTTCTCCGCGAGGCGAGCCGGGCTGGCGGGGGTGCTGTTCCAGCCGTCAGCATGCCGGCAGATCGTGTCGTTCCAGAGTTGCGAGCGGGACTCGCCCAGCCAGACGGGCGGGCGGGGTTGCTGCGCGGGCCTGGGGCGGCAGAGCGCCTCCTGGGTGCTGTAGTAGCGGCCGTCGAAGCTGACCGGCTCCTCGGCCCGCCAGAGGGTGTCGATGAGGGTCAGCCCCTCGTCCATCCGTGCGATGCGCTCCTCTTCCTCGGGCCACTCCAGGCCGTAGGCGCGCACTTCCGGCTCCTGCCAGCCGCAGTCGTAGAAGAAGATCAGGCGGCCGCCAGAGACAGCGTCGAGCGTGGCGGCCATCTTGGCGGCGATCGCCGGCTCGCGGAACGGCTGGGCGAGATGGATGGTCCCGAGCTTGACCGTGCTGGTCTTGCCGGCGATGACCGAGAGGGTCGTCCAGCCTTCCATGATGCCGCCGTCGTACCCATGCATCAGGTGATCGGCGGTCCAGACCGAGTCGAAGCCCAGCCGCTCGGCCTCCACCGCCGCGTCGATAGCGGCGACGGGATCGAGCGAGGTGGCCGCTGGCACCCGGAAGAATGCCGGGCCAGGATTGGCGAACATCGGGACGCAATACCCGAACTGAAGCGGCTGCACCGTGTCGTCCTCCCTGGGACTGGTCCCACCGTCGCAGGGTCGCCGAGGGGCGGGCGCGCTGGTGCGTCCGCGTGGCGTGCCCGAGTCGTGGACGGTCGAGCGCATGAGAGGCTACCATGCGGAACGGCACCGGTCTAATAGCGGGTCGTTATCTGGTACATAAGGCCGCGCATGTGGCCCCGTCGTTTCTGCCGGTGAGTACCTGCCCGTGACGATCTCCCCTCCGAGAGTCGCCCTCGACCTGCCGATCAACCAGCTTCGGACGTTCCTGGCGGTCGCCCGACGCCGCAGCTTCACGCGCGCTGCTGAGGAATTGCACCTGACGCAGCCGGCGGTGAGCGCGCATATCCGCAAACTGGAGCGCGCCCTCGGCGGGCCGCTCTTCGAGCAGATCGGGCGGCGGGTGAGCCTGACGCCGGTCGGCCAGGTGATGAGCCACTACGCCGAGCAGGTGCTGGCGCTCGAAGATGAGCTGCGAGTCGCCATCGCCGACCTGCAGGACGTGGTGCAGGGCGTCCTGGCCATCGGCACCTCGACGACTATCGGCATCAGTATGCTGCCGGCGCTGCTGCGCCGCTTCCGCGACGAGCACCCGCTGGTGCAGCTCCAGGTGCAGATCGGGAACTTCCCGGAGGCCGTCAGCGGCCTGCTGGAGGGCCACCTCGATGTGGCCCTGATGCCGAACGCGCAGGGGCCAGGCCAGCTCGACGAGCGGCTGGAGTCCGTCCCAGTCTTCAGCGACGACCTGGTGCTGGTGGTGGCGCCCGGCCACCGCTGGGCGCAGGCCGGCTACGTCGAGCCACGGGATCTGATAGACGAGCCGTTCGTGCTGACGGCAACGGGCCGGCTGCGCCAGCAGGTCGAGCAGGTGCTCGTCCCGTTCGCCGTGACGCCGGCCGTGGTCGCCGAGTGCAACAGCCTGATCGCGATGGCGCGGATGGTGGAGGCCGGCATCGGGGTGTCGGTGCTCTCGCGGCTGGCCGTGGCCGACGAACTGGCCCATGGGCGGCTCTGCGAGGTCCGTCTGCGGGGCGTCGAGTCCGAGCAGCCGATCTTCATGCTGATCCACCGCGACAAGCACCGGACACCGGCGCTGCGGGCGTTCCAGGCGATGCTGCCGCCGCTGTCAGCCTCCAACGGCCGCGTTTCAGCCCGCCGGGAATAGGCACCGGATCCTCTCGGGCTTCGGTACCATGGACCGTATGGTCATGACCGTTCAGCGCTCAGGTGTGTGGCGACTCTCGGTCGTTCTTTCGACGATCCTCGTGATCGGCCTGTCGTCCGTTGCTCAGGGGTGGTCTCAAACAGGATCGCCGTCCGGGGTCTGGACGTCTGGGCCTGCCATGCTGACGGCCCGCACCGAGGTCGCGGCGGCCGAGGCTGGCGGCCTGCTGCACGTCGTCGGCGGCTATCCCGGCGGCAATGCCGCCCCAAACACCCACGAGGTGTTCGATCCGGCCGTCGGGCAGTGGGCGTTCCGTGCGCCGCTGCCGGTCGGGTTGCACCACGCTTGCGCCGCCAGCATCGACGGTCAGCTCTATGTCGTCGGTGGGTATCTTGCGTCCGGCGAGGCGGTGGACACACTGTACGGGTACAACGCCACCGCCGATGCCTGGGTCGCGCTCGCGCCGATGCCCTCGCGGCGCGGCGCGCTGGTCTGCCCGGTGGTGGCAGGCAACGTGTACGCCATCGGTGGCGACGGTCCCGGCGGCGACACGGGCGTGGTCGAAGCCTACGACCCGACGACGAACACCTGGGACACCGGCCACCCGGCCATGCCGACACCCCGCAACCATATCGCGGGCGGCGCACTTGACGGCAGGCTGCACGTCATCGGCGGGCGGGCGGCGTGGGCAGGCTCCCTCATGCAGACCCACGAGGTCTACGATCCCGTGACGCGCACCTGGGCCAGCGCCTCCCCGCTGCCGACCGGTCGCAGCGGCATGATGGCTGCCGTCTACCGGGGGCGTCTCCACGTCATTGGCGGCGAGGGCGGCCCGGCCACCTTCTCCGAACATGAAGCGTTCGATCCGTCGACGGGCGGCTGGCTGACCCTCGCGCCGCTGCCGACACCGCGCCACGGACTTGGCGTGGTCGCCCTCGGCGACACGATCTACGTGGCGTCCGGCGGCCCGCGGCCGGGCGCCACGTTTAGCAATGTGCTGGAGCGGTTCACGCTGGCGGAAGACCAGGCCAAGACCATCATGGGAGGCCATCTACGGGATTGCAGGTAGGTATGCCCGTGGATGCGTCCCTGGATACGATGGAGACCATCCCTCTCCCCCTCTCCGGCCCGGAGAGGGGGTCGGGGGGTGAGGTGATCCTGAAGGGCCGAGCGGGGCCTTACCGATCGACCAGCGCCGCGTGCGCCAGGTTGGCGATCTGGTCGAGCCGCCGCGAGTGCCATGGCTCGTCGCAACGGCCGTTGCTCAGGTACGTGAACGACAGCCCCGCGTCCGGATCGGCCCACGAGTACGAGGTCGCCGCGCCGCCGTGACCGAACGTGCGCGGGTGCGCGATGGAGCCGAGACCGCGAATGTTCGGCGTCGTGCTACGGACGTGCGGCCCCAGCCCCCGATGCATCGGGAAGCCGAACTGCTCGTCCACGCGGTCGCCGGTGTGGTTCTGGGTCACCCACTGGATCAGGCGTGGGCTGAAGAGGCGTGTCCCGTTGAGCGTCCCGCCGGCCGCCAGCATCTGGTAGAACGCCTGCATCCCCGCTGCCGTGGCGTAGCCGCCGCCGCCCGGGACGCCCGCCTCTCGGAAGGCCGACTCGTTGACGCGCTCTCCCAGCGGCGCGTCGGACCCGCTGCCCAGCCCCTGGAACTTGCCGTCGATGCGGTCGTGCATGTCGGCGCAGCGCGACTGCATCGCAGCCGGGACGCCGACCTGGATGTCGTCGATGCCGAGCGGATCGAGCACCTCGCTGCGGATGAACTCGCGGAAGTCGCGGCCGGTGATGGCCTCGATCAGAACCGCGCAGGTCCAGTGCGCCGACGCCCCGTGGTAGGAGACCCGCGAGCCAGGCCACCACTCCAGCTCGAAATCGGCCACGACCTTCCGCAGCAGCGCGTGGTCAGACCAGACCTCCGGGCCGGGGCGGGCATTCGGGTAACCGGCCTGGTGGGTCAGCACCTGGTGCAACGTGATCTCGCCCTTGCTGTTCGCCGCGAACTCGGGCACGTGGTCCGCGATCCGGTCGCCGAAGGTCAGCGCGCCCTGCTCCACCAGCACCCAGACCGCCGCCGCCGTCACGACCTTCGTCTGGGAGTACAGCAGCCACATGGTGTCGTCGGCGGCCAGCGTGGAGTGTGCCACGCTGGCCTCGCCAAACGAACGCTGGGCCAGCAGTTTGCCGTGTCGAGCCATCGCGACCTGTGCGCCTGGGTAGCGCCCCTCGGCGATGTGGCCCTCGATAACGCGGTAGAGCCGTTCGAGGCGGGCCGGGTCCACGCCCTCGGAAGCAGGATCGGCAGTTGGAAGCGTAAGGCGAGTCTGCGGAGCGATGGCCATGCTCGGAACCTCCCTGGCAACGTTGCCTGCGAGGACATGGTAGCCGTTCCTGACGCCACCTCACCGGCAGCGATGGATGTGGGGTGAACTCGATGGGTGACGTGACTCGCGAGGGTAATGGGAGGCGGCTGTCACGCTACCACGTCATCCCGAGCGCAGTGAGCTTGCGAACGAAGTCGAGGGATCTTCCCCCCGTCTCGTCGGTCATGGACGCCTGAGGAAGATCCCACTCCGCTCCGCTCGTGCCTCGCGTAGCTTGCCCTGAGCTTGCCGAATGGGGTCGGGATGACGTGGGGCTCTTGGCCGCGCTCCAGGCTGGTCGTCCCTGATCTCTCCGAGGTGTCCGCCCCAGCGAGAGCCGACGGCTCGTTACTCAGTCCATTCGGTCTCGCAGCACGCAGAACTCGTTGCCCTCGGGGTCGGCCAGCACCACCCACGACTTCTCGGCGCCCTGGCCCACGTCCACCCGCCGCGCCCCCAGCCCGAGCAGCCGTTCGACCTCTGCATCCTGGTCGCAGCCGACCGGGTTGACGTCGATGTGCAGACGATTCTTGCCCTGCTTCTCGTCGGGCACCGGCACGAAGGTGATCGTCGGGCCGATGAGGCTTTCCTGGCGGGCCGGATCGGCGATCTCGACGGCCGGCGCCGGGTAGCGGCCCGTCGGCTGCCACCCCAGCACGGCCATCCAGAACAGCGCGAGCCGATCGGGATTGGACGCATCCACGATCAGCTCGGTAAACCTGCTCCCCACGTTCGATTGCCCCTTGTTGTTCTCAGGCCGAGAGCGTTCTCAGGCCGAGAGCAGCAGCAACAGCCGCTCCACCTGATAGCCGGAGCGCTCCTCGGCGTTCCACAGCGTTCGCGCCAGCCCGTCCACCGCATCCAGCACTGGCCCATCCGCCGTCGCCTCGTCGCCGCCTTCCGCCACCGCTTCAACCGTCAGCGTGACGATGGCGGTTGCAAGCAGCCCGGCCACCAGGGCGTCGAAACGCTCCTGCGTGAACCACAGCACGTCGCGGTAGCGGTTGACGCCGAGGAAGTCGCGCACGTCGGCGTCGGCCAGCAGCCGCTCCATGACGGCACGCGGTGAGCGGCTGCCAGCATCGACCAGGGCGCGCTCATGCGCCAGCAGCACGCGCACCAGCCCCACCCCGATCATGGCCGCGCCGTCGTCGAGGCCCAGCCCCTGGAACGCCCGCTCGACCGGCCCGGCCAGCATCCACTCGTCGAAGAGGGCGCGGCTGTGCTCGGCCGGCTGCTCGGCGTCCAGCAGCTCGCCCAGCGAGCGCGTCAGCGCCCAGATCAGCAGCGCAGCCTGGGCCTCCGGACGATTCCGGAACAGCTCAGCCGCCGCCTGGCCGGCCGACGGCTCGTCTGGCTCGTCAGCCTCCAGCGCGTCGAGCACCGCCTCCAGGTCAGCCGCCGCGCCGCGCTCGGCTATGCCGTTGCTCTGGCCGGTCGCGCCAATGGCCTCGGCCTCAGCCTCGTCCTCGGCGGCCAGGAGGTCGTCGTCGTCCACGTCGGCCGGCTCGGCCTCCGGATGGGCCGCCTGGGCCAGCAGCCCGAGCACCCCGCCCAGGTACGCCGACGCCGAGCGCACGACCGCCTCGAGGTCGCCCTCGGCGGCGTCGAGATGCCGAGACTCGGTCAGGAAGTCGCGCAGGCGCATCTCGACCTCGTTGAAGAGGTCCGCATCCAGATCCACGCCCGGCCCCGGGCCGCTCGTCTCGGCCACCAGCAGCCGCCGCAGCAACTGCGGGTTGACCAGCGCCGAGAACGGCCGCTGGATCGGCTGGAGCCGGATCTCCCGCATCGCCTCGTCGATGCTCGGGACGCCGCGCCCCTCCAGGTACGCTGCAAGCTGGCCATACTGCCCGTAGTGGGTGTCCTGCACCTGCCTGAACCCGACCAGCACCGCCCGCCGGTACGCGCCAAGCTCGATGTACAGGCCCTCATCGCGAAGCTGTCGGTTGCCGCGGATGTACTCCAGCCCCGTCACCTGATCCCGCGCGATGGAGTACCAGTCGTCGCCGGCCTCGAGCCCCAGACCCTCGGCCAGCGTCCGCTGCACCAGGCTCTTCTCGTCGCCCTGGCCCGTCCTCTGCGCGAAGGCCGCCGAGCTCTTGACCCAGCCGCGCGTGTCGCCCCAGCGGTTGTTGTAGACCACCAGCGCGCGCTCGTCGCCCAGCCGATTCGAGAAGGCGAAGACATCCTCGTCCACGTTCCCATCGGTGCGGTAGAAGTCGTAGAGCAGGAAGTGCTCGACGCCGGCGAACAGGGGCCGCTGGCGCATCAGCGGGAAGATCTCCCGCTCGTGGCGCTCGATCAAGGCGCGGTCTGGCGTCTCGTCCCAGAGCGGACGGCGGAACTCCATGCCGTACTTCTCGGCAAACCCCTCGATCTGCCCGTGCCCGAGCATCGGCAGGCCCGGCATCGTGACCATCAGCGTGCAGACGCCGAAGTACTTGTCGCCGTTGCCGAACTGGTCGATGGCCGTGCGCTCGTCTGGGTTGTTCATGAAGTTGACGAAGCGCCGCAGCACCTCCGGGTCGAACTCCAGCGTGTTCTTCATCACCCGGCGGTACTTGGCATTGTCCTCGTCGCGCAGCATCACCATGAACGCGCTGTTGTAGACGCGGTGCATCCCCAGCGTCCGCACGAAGTACCCTTCGAGCAGCCAGAACGCCTCGGCCAGCAGCAGCGTGTCCGGGGCCTCGGCGGCCACCCGGTCCACGACTTCGCGCCAGAACTCGGCCGGCATCGCCGCGTTGAAATCGTCGCGGGTCATGCCGACTTCCGCCCGCGTCGGGATCGCGCCGCCCGTGCCCGGCTCGGGGAACCAGAGCCGCTGGAAGTGGCGCTTGGCGAGCGTCATCGCGGCGTCGAAGCGGATGACCGGGAACTGCCGCGCCACGTGCAGGATCGTCTGGATAACGGCCTCGCGGACCTCGGGATTGAGGTAGTTCAACTGGGCGGTGTCGTTCCACGGCATGCTGGTGCCGTCGTTGCCGTGGTAGATGTACCGCTCCTGGCCGCTGTGCCGGTCGATCCGCTTGAACGTGACGGCGGCATCGGTGCGGTCGTAGTAGTGATCCTCGATGTGGATGGCGATGCGGTCGTCATTCGAGAGGTCCGGCCCGCCGTAGGTGTACCAGGGGTACGGATTGTCCTCCCGCCAGACAAACCAGTCCGGGTGCTCGATGACCCACTTCGAGACGATGCCGACGTGGTTCGGCACCATGTCGCTGGCCATCCGGATGCCGTGGCTCCAGGACCGTGCCTTCAGATCGGCGTAGGCCGCCTCACCGCCGAGATCGTGGGCGATAACGTAGTCATAGAGCGAGTAGGCGGAAGGCACGGCGTCCGGGTTGCCGCACATCACCTTGATCCGCTGTGAGGCCGGGCTGCGCTCCCAGACCCCGATCAGCCAGAGGCCGGTGACGCCCCAGCGCTGGAGCTGGGCCAGCTCCTCGTCGGGGATCTGGTCGAGCCGGTCGATCAGCCGCCCGTACTTCTTCGAGAGCTGATCCAGCCAGACGTAGGTGTTCTTCGCCATCAGCACCAGGCTGGGCATCCACGACAGCTCGGAGCTGAACGCCTCGGGCTCCGGCTGGCCATCTGCGCCGAAGCCGCCCGACAGCGAGGTCGCGTCGTAGACGGGCACCTGCATCGGGCCGGGGCCGAGGAAGATCAGCTTCCGCTCTTCCTTGATGACGTCCAGGCTGGAGAGCAGCCGGTAGACGTACCGGCCCAGGACGCTGCCCCACCGTTCGAGGATGTACGAGAGCTGCCCTTCGAGCGAGTGCGGCACGGCGATGGCCGGCGCGCGCAGCTCGGCGATCAGGTTTTGCTGCTCGGGGCCGAAGGCCGGCTGCCCGTCGAAGAACGCCTGCAGCTCGCGGACGACGCGCGCGTAGGCGGTCGTCTGGCGCAGCTCGCCGTCGTCGAACAGCTCCGTGAACGGCGAGAACGCGGGATTGACGTTCGCCAGCCAGAGCAGCAGCAGCTCCTCCAGCACGATCTGCCGGTTGGGCGTCTCGCCGGTCTGCCCGGCGAGGTACTCGTCCAGCGGCGTCTCGCGCCGGTACACCGCCACGCTCGGGAAGCTGTCTGCGAACTGGCGCAGGGTCTTGTCGAGCGCCTCCCGCCCGATGCGCTCCTCCAGGTGGGCGAGGGCGCGCGCCATCACGTCCGCACCGTTCTCCTGGCGGTAGGTGGCCACGAGATAGTGGAGGATCTCGTCCACCAGCCCCATCGCGTTGATCTGGCCCGGCTTGACGGCCCGCTCGGGAAAGTTGACGAGATCGCGCTGCTCGTTCATCTTCTGGGCGAAGACGCGGGCGGCACGGAAGTTCGCGAACACGACATTGCCCGTCAGGCTGAACAGGGCATCGTCCAGAGCGTAGCGATCTCGCGCTCGCCGCGAGACGTGGAATTCAAAGGTTGCCATCGTCGCGTTCAAGCGCGTGTCCTCCCTGGAGTGCGCAGCCCCACCGATCCCTCGCCGCTCGCACTGGCCGGACGATACTTCATCCTGGCCAGCCCTGAACGGTAGCCGGGCACGGTTGCCGGCCTGCTGCACTCCACATCCGTGATGATAGTTCGCGAGTGGGCCAGTTCGGGTAAAGACGTGCGGACATCCGGGCCATGATGGACCCTGCTCGTGCTCATAGGCGCTCGAGAACCTCGTTGCCGATAGTGCGGGTGCGTGAAGGAGCGATATGTCTGCTGAAGTGGTGATCCGACCGGTCCGACGTGAGGACGCCGAAGCCGTCTACGCCCTCCGTCTCCAACCGAGCGTCATCGACGGTACGCTCGCGCTGCCGTCGCTGCGCTCAGCCGAGGTTGCCGCTCGACTGGACAGCCTCGGCCCCGACGACCACACGCTGGTGGCGGTGGTCGTTGGGCAGGTGGTCGGGATGGCCGGCCTCCACATCGGGCGGGGGAAGCTTCGGCACGGGGCCAGCCTCGGCATGATGGTGCACGATCGGTTCCAGGGGCAGGGCATCGGGCGGATGCTGCTGACCGGTCTGCTGGACCTTGCGGACAACTTCCTGGGCTTGGAGCGCATCGAGCTGGAGGTCTTCGCCGACAACGCGCACGCCATCCGCCTGTACGAGCGCCTGGGCTTCGAGCACGAAGGTCGCAAGCGCAAGGCCGTCTGGCGTCACGGCGAGCACCAGGACGTGCTGATCATGGGCCGCATCCGAGACTCCGCCCGCCTCGCCTGACGTTTCGATGAACCTGCGCGAAGGCCGCACAGATTTTTGGCACGAATGGGACGCAAATACCGTTTCACCTTTGGCGTGACTGCGCGAAGCCGCGTGTCCGGACCGATGCCGCTGTCCGACACCCACCTACGCTATCTGTTTTCCGCGCGCTCGCCAGAGAGTTGGACAGCATGTTTGGCATCAGCGAGGTCACCCAATCCGCCTGTCGGCCGGTCACGCGGCTCGTAGCCGCCACGCTCATCAGCTTGAGCCTCGGTGTGCTGACGCTTGCGACACCGGCCAGTGCGGCCACCTTCACGGTCACCACGGCCGCCGACAACGGCGACGACATGGCGCCAATCGCACACTCATTGCGCGCGGCGATCGTCAATGCAAACAACACGCCAGGCGCAGACACCATTCAGTTCGCCATTGGCACAGTTGGCAGCGCGCGCAGCATCGAGCCGTCAGCGCCACTGCCCGCCCTGACCGAACAGGTGCTGATCGACGGGTGGACGCAAGGAACCGGAGGCTACTCCGGGCCGCCCCTGATCGAGATCACCGGCACGAGCGCCGGGTCGGGGAACGGGCTGGTCTTCGCCGGCTCGAACATCGAGGTACGCGGCCTGATCGTCGACAACTTTCAAGGCGCCGGTATCGTCATCAATCAGCCGAACAGCAAGGTCATCGGCAGCTACATCGGCACCAACGCCACCGGCACGGGCGCCGCGCCAAACGGCAGCCACGGCATCGCCGTTGAATCGATTGGGGCCGTCATCGGCGGCACGAGCGCCTCGGACCGAAACGTCATCTCTGGCAATGGCGAAAAGGGCATCGATGTCTGCTCCTGCGCCTCCGTATCGATTCAGGGCAACTACATCGGCACGGATGCCACGGGTATGGTAGCCGTCGGCAATGCCCAGCAGGGCATTTTCGTCAACAACGTCTCGAACATCACGATTGGCGGCACCACCGCGAGTGCGCGCAACGTGATCTCTGGCAACGGCTCTGCGGGCATCACGCTCTCCGGCTCCTCCGTGACGAACGCCGCCATCACCGGGAACTACATCGGAACCGACAAGAACGGGATCACCGCCATCCCGAACAGCGGCGGCGTGGAGATCACCGGCACCGGGTCAAACGTGACCGTCGGCGGCACGACAGCCGGAGCGGGCAACCTCATCTCCGGAAACTCCGGACACGGCGTCAGCATCGCCTACAACTCGGGGACCGGCACGACGGTCACTGGCAACTACATCGGCACGAATGTGACCGGCCTGGCCGCAATCGCCAACACGGCGGCTGGCGTCGCGTTGACCGATTCGGTGAACGTCACCGTCGGCGGAACGTCGGCCAGCGCTCGCAACATCCTCAGCGGCAACGGCCTGGCGGGCGTCATGGTGGCGGGCGTATCGACCAGCAACGCTGTCATCGCCGGGAACTACGTCGGCACCGATCCGGGAGGCATCGCAAGCGTTCCGAACCAGATGGGCGTCCTGGTGCTCGACACCAGCAGCGTCACCATTGGCGGCACGGCGGCCGGCTCCGGCAACCTGATCTCGGGCAACACGTTCGAGGGCATCATCGTCAACACGGTCCCGACTTCTGGCACGCTGATCCAGGGCAACTACATCGGGACCGACGCCACTGGCACGGGGGCGCTCGGGAACTACGCCGGGATCGCCCTGCTGGATACGGTGGGCGTCACGGTCGGGGGCGCCTCGGCCAGTGCGCGGAACGTCATCTCGGGCAACGGTATCGCCGGCGGCGTCATCACCTATGGGTCGAGCGCCGCGAACACGACCATCGCGGGCAACTACATCGGCACGTCAGCTGACGGCACGTTCATGATCCCCAACCTATACGGCGTCGCGATCCAGGAGGGAACGGGCCACCTGGTGGGCGGTACGGCGACCGGCGCGGGCAACCTGATCGTCGGCAACGATACCACCGGGGTACAGGTTACGACCGGCGCCCAGGCAGCCATTCTCGGCAACCTGATCTACGCCAACGCGGGGCTGGGCATCGACCTGGGCGATGACGGCGTCACGGCGAACGACGTGAATGACGGCGACAGCGGTCCGAACGGACTCCAGAACTTCCCGGTCGTCGGCTCGGCCACCACCCAGAACGGCACGTCGCGGGTGACCGTGACGCTCAACTCTACCGCGTCGCAGACGTACACCGTCGAGCTGTACAGCAGCCCCAGCTGCGACATCAGCGGCAACGGCGAGGGGCAGGTCTTTCTGGGCCGCTTCTCGCTCGTGACGGACGGCGCCCAGAACGGCGCGCTGGTGACCACCGTGCCGACGCTGACCGTCGGGCACGTCGTCACAGCCACCGCCACCAGCCCTGGCAACCAGACCTCGGAGTTCTCGCTCTGCCGGTCAGTCGTCACGCCGGCGGTCACCGCCACGCCATCAGGTGGCACGACGGCAACCACCGAAGGCGGCGCGACGGATACGTACACCGTCGTGCTGACCAGCCAGCCGACCGCGAACGTCACGGTCACGATGGCCGGGAGCGTCACGGGCCTGGTGAGCTTCGCGCCGTCCACGACGCTGACGTTCACGCCAGCGAACTGGAACACGCCGCAGACCGTCACCATCACCAGCGTCGAGGACCAGATCTACAACCAGTCCAGCTACAGCATCGGGTTTACCGTGGCGAGCAGCGACGCTGTCTACAACGCCATGCCCGTCTCGTCGCTGGCGGCCACCCACACCGACAACGAGTCGGTCCCGAGCATCAGCATCGCTGACGCCTCGTTCGCCGAGCCGAGCAGCGGCTCGACGGTGCAGAACTTCACCGTCACGATGTCGCCGGCCAGCGGCTCCGTGGTCACCGCGCAGTACGCCGCCTCCAACGGCACGGCGACTGGCGGCGGCGCGTGCGGGACTGGCGTGGACTTCGTCACCTCCAGCGGGACGCTCACCCTCCAGGCCGGCGAGACCAGCAAGACGCTTCCGGTCACCGTCTGCGCCGACGCCGTCGCCGAGAGCGCAGAGACCATGACGATGACCCTCTCCAGCCCCGTCGGCGCGACCATCGGGCGGGCAGCCGCGACTGGCGCCATTGCGAACACCACGAACGGCAGCATCACCATCGCGGATGCGAGCGTGGCGGAAGGGAACAGCGGCGTCACGGTCGCCACGTTCAACCTCACCCTCTCCGGCCCGAGCGCCCAGGCTACCAGCGTGGACTACACCACGGCGAACGGCACAGCACTGGCCGGCCAGGACTACCAGGCCGCCACCGGCACGGTCACGTTCCAGGCCGGCGAAACGACGAAATCCATCGCGATCAACGTGCTGACCGACACCGTCGTGGAGTCCGACGAGACGTTCACCGTCACGCTGTCAAACCCGACCAACGGTGCGACGCTCGCCCGCGCCCAGGCGACCGGCACCATCCAGAACGACGATGCCGTGCAACCGTGCTCGCCGCGACCGGCCATCCGCGTGCAAACGAGCGTCTACGGTGGCGCGCTCCGCGCAACAATCACGTCGACGCCGTTGAACACGAACGCTGCCAACCCGATTGCGTCCATCCGCCTCGGAACGCTCCAGAACGCGCGCGTGACGCTGAACGGTCAGGTGCTCGGCAGCGGCCAGACGGTGACGTTGCCAGCCAACACCGTCGCATTTGAGCTGGTGGTCACCCGAGTCGCGGCCGGCCAGACCACGACCGTCCCGCTCACGGTCGTTGACGGCTGCGGCGAGTGGCAGACCATGGTGGGTGGTGGGGCAGGGGCCGGCTTCTAGCCAGCCCAGATCCTCCACCCGGCCTC
This sequence comes from Chloroflexota bacterium, assembly GCA_020850535.1. Classification (NCBI taxonomy): domain Bacteria; kingdom Bacillati; phylum Chloroflexota; species Chloroflexota bacterium. Next base: position 1,705 of record JADZEM010000052.1, on the reverse strand, counting down.
CCCGCCGGCTGGACGTAGTACACTTGTGCCGCGCGGGTGTGACGCCCACCCGCGGCAGACTGGACAGCCACAAGGGTGAGGGGCGACCTGTGAAGTTCACCAAGATGCACGGTATCGGCAACGACTACGTCTACGTGAACGGCTTTGCCGAGCAGGTTGAGAACCCCTCCAAGGTGGCCGAGCTTGTGGCGGACCGTCACTTCGGCATCGGCGGCGACGGCCTGATCCTGATCCTGCCGTCCCAGACGGCCGATGTTCGCATGCAGATGTTCAACGCGGACGGCAGCGAAGGCGAGATGTGCGGCAACGGCATCCGCTGCGTCGCCAAGTACGCCTACGAGCACGGGCTGGCCCAGGCGAACCCGCTGCGCGTCGAGACGCTGCGCGGCGTCTTGCCGATCCAGCTGACACTCGACGGCGACCGCGTCCAGCAGGCGACCGTCGACATGGAGGAGCCGATCCTCAACCTGCCGGATGTGCCCGTCGATGCCTCCAAGATCGAGCCGACGGGCCGCCCGCACACCTATCGGATCGCGCTGCCGAAGGCCGGCACGGCGTATGACGCGCTGTTCGTCTCGATGGGCAATCCGCACGCCGTGATGTTCGTGGACGACGTGGCCGCCATCGACCTGGACCGCGAAGGCCCCGAGGCCGAGCACCATCCGGCCTTCCCGCGCCGCATCAACGCCCACTGGGTCCAGGTGCACAGCCCCACCGAGTTGACGATGCGGACCTGGGAGCGGGGCAGCGGCATCACCCTGGCCTGCGGGACCGGCGCGAGCGCCGTGGGTGTGGCCGGCGTGCTGGCCGGCCTGACCGAGCGCACGGTGCTGATCCACCTGCCCGGCGGCGATCTCACCATCGAGTGGCGGGAGGCCGACAACCACGTCTACATGACGGGATCGGCCACCGAGGTCTTCACCGGCGAGTGGTCGCCGGCCTGACGCACTGCCACTACCGGCCGCGCCGGCCCTCCGGACGGTACAGCCAGTAGATCCCGACTCGTCCCACCTGAACGTAGGTGTCCTTGATCGCCAGCCGCACGCCCTCGGGCAGCAGCGGCTGGCGCTTCCAGAGGCGGGCCGCCCGGATGTCGCTGCGCGTCACGATCAGGTCGAACTCGGACCGCTTGATGCGCCGCTCCAGCTCCAGCGGATCGAAGAAGCCGCTGGTCGCGAGCATGCTCAGGTGGAACGTGTCCGAGACGAGCAGCGGCTTGCCGGCCAGCAGCACGGCCAGCGGCTCCTCGGAGAGGATCGCGTCGGCGGCGGCCATCTCGTCGAGCGGCAGCCGGGCGACGTTGACGCCGCCATCCGCCCGCCAGAACGCCGCGATGTCCATCCCCCAGACGACCAGCGCGCCGGCCAGCACGACGGAGATCGCGACCCGCGCCAGCTCCAGGCGGACGTTGCCACCGGCCGCCCAGAGCCAGCCGAGCGCCAGCGCCGCCGGCACGCAGGCGGCGGCGGCCGGCTCGATCAGGTAGTTCACATCGCCGCCGGTATTGCGGAGCGAGAAGAGCGTCAGCCCCGTTGATACGAGCAGGTACAGCAGCGGCAACAGGGCGCGGCGGTCGGTGCGGAGCAGCGGAATCGCGAACAGCGACAGCAGCAGCGTCGGCCAGGCGTCGGCGAACAGCGGCTGCACGTCGCGCAGCGCGAAGTCGAAGCCGTTCTTGGGCGTGTTCAGGTGAGCGTAGACGGTG
>JADZEM010000051.1 GCA_020850535.1 Chloroflexota bacterium | reverse complement strand
TTCAGGATGTCGCCGAGTCGTGGGCTGATGACATTTGATCAATTGATCAATGAAGTCGGTACAAGGCCCCCAGCCCCCGGCCCCCGGGCGATTGCATGTTCGGGCGCTGCACGGCATGGAAGAACCAGGCGAGCCAGTCCGTCGGGGGTTGAAACCCCCGCCTACACTCTTGGCGTCGCGCTGCGACGCCGGAGCACATCGCCTCGTCGCAGCACGACGATGAGCTACAAGACGTGAGGCATGTCCCAGGGTACCCGTAGGCAACATGCAATCACCCTGCCCCCCTCCCCCTCCCCCGCACGCGGGAGAGGGGGAGGGGTGCTCCTCGCGCTGACTCCCCCTCTCCCTCGCACGGGGGAGGATGTCGGCAAAGCCGATAGGCGCGCCGCGGAGCGGTTGGGGCGGGGGCTGCTCGGCCGGGGCGACGACGACCTGCCTCTTGCGTCAAGCTTCATCAACCCCCGACGCTGCGGCATCGTGGAACTGGCCGTGCAGAACACCAGGCCACACCCGCTCGGTTCAGAGAGTTGGAGCGAACGGAGCTATCAGAGTATCCTTCCATCCACGCACATTCATAAGCACAGATCGCTGCTCGGGTGGCCGGCCTGCGACGAGACTCGTTACAGGCCGGCAGAATAGGGAAGGCGGTGAGAATCCGCCGCGGTCGCGCCACTGTGAGCGGGGAGTCCTCAGCACTGAGCCACTGGGCCGAAACCGGCCTGGGAAGGCGCTGAGGGCGCTGAACCGCCAGCCAGGAGACCTGCCCGAGTGAGCCGGGATGCCGTTCTCCGCGTCAGAGAGCCGCCCGACACGAACGCCTCGCGGCCTCCCCACAGTCCGCCTGCGTGGCCGTGGCGGCTCCATGCCGTGCGGCGGCCCCCGGCCCAGCACAGCGCTGCACCTCTTCTGGTGCGGGGAAGGGTCGAGGCAGATGGCGCAGGAACGGAAAGAGTCGCGTGGACTGGTCGTCGTCAACACGGGCGACGGCAAGGGCAAGACGACGGCCGCCCTCGGGCTGGCGGTCCGCGCGGCCGGCAACGGCCTGCGTGTCCTGATTATCCAGTTCATCAAGGGCCGTTGGAAGACCGGCGAGACGAAGGCACTCGAAGCGCTCGCGCCGGGTCTTCAGATGGTCCGTATGGGCATGGGCTTCACCATCGACCGCCTGCGCGACTCGCGTATCCCGATGGAGGAGCACGAAGAAGCCGCCGCCAGAGCGTTTGAACGCGCCCGCGAGGTGGTCCTCGCCGACGAATACGACATGATCGTCCTGGACGAGCTACTGGGCACGATCAAGGCCGGCCTCGTCAGCCTGGAGGACGTGCTGGCGCTGATCCGCGACAAGCCCGCCCGCCTGCACCTTGTCATGACCGGCCGGGGCGCACCGCCAGAGCTCATCGACGCTGCCGACCTCGTCACCGAGATGACGCTGGTCAAACACCCATTCCTGCAGGGCATCAAGGCCCAGCGGGGGATCGAGTTTTGATGCACGAGCGGTCCATCCTGGTGCTGAGCACCGCTGACACTGACCTGCTGGCGCTCAGCCACGCGCTGGAGCGGCTGCCAGACGGCTTCCCACTGGTACGAGCCGTCAATCCAGCCACGCTGACATCCCCGGAAGACGCACACGCCTTTCTCGATGCTGAGCTACCGCGCGCCGGCGTCGTGGTGGCACGGCTGCTCGGCGGCAAGCGAGCATTCGAGCACGGCTGGGACCGGCTGGTGCGGGAGTGCAGCGAGCGCACGATTCCACTGGTCGCCATTCCAGGGGATCAGGCCGCAGACCTCGATTTGCAGGCCGCCTGTACGGCATCGCCGGGCATCGTGTCGGCCGCTGCGGAGTATCTCGCGCACGGCGGCATCGAGAACCTGTCCGGGATGCTGGCGCTGCTGGCGAACCAGGCGCTCGGCACGGAGTATCCGACCAGCCCGCCGCGTGCCGTGGCCTGGGAAGGCGTCTACCACCCTGACGAGCCTGACGATGTCGGCCTGGACGACTACCTCGCCCGGCGGAGCGCACCCGAGCGGCCGGTGGTGGCGCTGCTCTTTTACCGCGCCCACTGGATGAGCCGGAACCTCGGGTTTGTGGACGCGCTGGTGCGGTCGCTCGAAGCTGAGGGATGCACGCCGCTGGCAGTCTTCTGCCAGAGCCTCAAGGGCGGCCCCAACGGTGTCCCGGCCGTCTTCTCGGACTTCCTGCTCGACCAGGACGGGTCGGCCCGCGTTGACACGGTGCTGAACACGCTCAGCTTTGCCATGAGCCAGGTCGAGGTTAAGGGCGTCACCGTCGCCAGCGGCTGGTCGGTGGCCGGCCTCGATCAACTGGACGTGCCGGTGATCCAGGCGATTGTCTCCACCAGCACGGCCGACCAGTGGGACGAGAGCGCCTCCGGCCTCAGCCCGATTGACACGGCGATGAACGTCGCCATGCCCGAGTTCGACGGGCGGATCATCGGAGTGCCGATCTCCTTCAAGCAGGAGGCCATCGAAGATCAGCGGCTCGGGGCGCGGCTGATGCGCTACCAGCCCATGCCGGACCGCGTAGCCTTCACCGCCAGACTGGCGGCCGCCTGGGCCAGACTGCGGAGGGTGCCGCCGGCTGAGCGGAGGGTTGCGCTGGTCCTCAGCAACTACCCTACCAGGAACGCCCGCATCGGCAATGCCGTCGGCCTGGACACACCGGCCTCGGTCTGGCACGTCCTGCACGCGCTCCAGGACGCCGGGTACGCCGTCCACGACATCCCCGAGAGCGGCGATGCCCTGATCCATCAACTGATCGACCATTGCTCCTACGATCTGGAGTTTCTGACCGACAGCCAGATGGCCGGGGCTGGCCGACTGACGGCCCCGGGCTACCGCGCGGCGTTCGATGACTTTAGCCCCAGCGTTCAGCAGGAGCTACGCGACGCCTGGGGCGAGCCACCGGGCGAGGTCTACCGGGATGGCGACGCACTGGTGGTACCGGGACTGCGTTTTGGCAACGTCTTCGTGGGGATTCAGCCGCCGCGCGGATTCGGCGAGAACCCGATTGCCATCTACCACAGCCCGGACCTGACGCCGACCCATCATTACCTCGCCTACTACGCCTGGCTCCGAGAAGTGTTCGGGGCGCACGCCATCGTGCACATCGGGAAGCACGGCACGCTGGAGTGGCTGCCGGGCAAAAGTCTGGGCCTGTCGTCGTCGTGCTACCCGGAGGTCGCGCTGGGGCCGATGCCGCACTTCTACCCCTTCATCGTCAACAACCCCGGCGAGGGCGCGCAGGCGAAACGGCGGGCGCACGCCTGCATCGTCGATCACCTGATTCCGGCGATGACCACGGCCGATGCGTACAACGAGATCGTCAAGCTTGAGCAGTTGATGGACGAGTACTACCAGGTTCAGACGCTCGATCCGAAGAAGGCCCCAGTGGTGCGGGATCAGATCTGGACCGTCATCCAGGAAGCGAAGCTTGACCGCGATCTGCACCAGGAGAATCGCCCGTCAGACGATATCTTTGACGACTTCCTGCTGCACGTCGACGGCTACCTCTGCGAGCTAAAGGACGCCCAGATTCGGGACGGCCTGCACACGCTCGGACAGGCGCCAGCCGGCGAGCAGCAGATCGGGTTGCTGCTGGCGCTGACCCGGTTGGACAACGCCGACGCTCCGAGCCTGCGCCGGGCGCTGGCCGAGGCGCTGGGACTGCCCTACACGCAACTGCTGGCCGACCGTGGCGCGCCCTACAGCGGCCCCATGCCGCCGGTGCTGTCCCGCCTTCGCGAAGGTGACCCCGGCTCTGGCCCAATCCGCAGCAACGGCGACCTGATCGAGGGACTAGAGGCGCTCGGGCGCTCGCTGGTCGCCGAGCTTCAGGGCGGCGGCTACCAGCCGGCCAGCGTCGGGCCGCTGGTGGCGCGGACCTTTCCGAACGACGGCGTGGTGGTCCGCGAGGCACTCGACTTTGTGACCAACACGCTGGTCCCGAACCTGGACCGTACCACCGACGAGATCGGCAATCTGCTGCGCGGCCTGGATGGGCGGTACGTCCCCGCCGGCCCGAGCGGCGCTCCAACACGCGGGCAGGCGAACGCCCTGCCGACCGGCCGCAACTTTTACTCGGTCGATCCGAACACCATCCCATCGCCGAACGCCTGGGCTACCGGCGTGGCGCTCGGGGACGCGCTGCTGGCGAAGTACCTCGAAGAAGAAGGCCGATACCCGGAGTCAGTGGGGATCGTGGTCTGGGGCACCTCGGCCATGCGGACCCACGGCGACGACGTGGCCGAGATCTTCCACCTGCTCGGGGTGCGGCCGATCTGGCAGCGCGAGAACCGGCGAGTGCGCGGGCTGGAGATCGTCCCGCTCACAGAGCTAGGGCGGCCACGCATCGACGTGACAGCCCGCATCAGCGGCTTCTTCCGCGACGCCTTCCCGAACCTGATCCACCTGATAGACGACGCCGTCAACATGGTCGCTGAGCTTGACGAGCCATCCGACCAGAACTTCATCGCCGCCCGCGTGCGCGCCGACGCCGTCCGCAAGGAGGCCGCCGGCATGTCGCGCGAGGCCGCCTGGCGCACGTCCACCTACCGCATCTTCGGCAGCAAGCCGGGCACCTATGGGGCCGGCATCCTGCCTTTGCTCGATGAGCGCAACTGGCAGACTGATCAGGATCTCGCGGCGGTGTATCAGGCGTGGGGCGCGTTCGCCTACGGCCGGAACACGTTCGGTGCGGAGGCCCCTGACGAGTTCAAGGAGCGCTTCGCCGGTATCGTCGTGGCCGCCAAGAATCAAGACAACCGTGAGCACGACATCTTTGACAGTGACGATTACCTTCAGTATCACGGCGGCATGATCGCCACCGTCCGCGCACTGTCCGGCAGCGATCCAAAGCAGTATTTTGGTGATTCCTCCAACCCGCTGGAGCCAAAGCAGCGCGACCTGGCGGACGAGGCGAAGCGGGTCTTCCGCACGCGGGTGGTCAACCCGAAGTGGATCTCCAGCATCAAACGGCACGGCTACAAGGGCGCGTTTGAGATGGCCGCGACCGTGGACTATCTCTACGGCTACGACGCCACCGCCCACGTCGTGGACGACTGGATGTACGAGCGAGTGACGGATGCCTACGTCTTCGACGAAGACACCCGGAGGTTCTTCGAGGAGAAGAACCCGTGGGCGCTGCGTGGGATCGCGGAGCGGCTGACCGAGGCGATGGACCGGGGACTCTGGGAGAACCCCGATCCCGAGGTCCGCAAGCGCCTGGAACAGGTGTACCTGGATCTTGAGAACCAGTTGGAGATGCGCGGCGAGCGCGCCGACGCTGAGGGGGCATCGTGAGCGCACCGACCCACCAGCCCGGCGCCAACCAGGACCGCCGCCGGGCCGCCAACCGGCCGGTCTTCCCCTTCACTGCGCTGATCGGGCAGGAGCGGATGAAGAAGGCACTGATCCTGAACGCCGTCAATCCGCGCCTGGGAGGGGTGCTGATACGCGGCGAGAAGGGCACGGCCAAGTCCACCGCCGTCCGCGCGCTGGCCGGCCTGCTCCCAGAGATCGAGGTGGTGGTAGGCTGCCACTACGGCTGCGACCCGGCTGCGCCAGATGACTGGTGCGCCGACTGCCTGGAGCGGCATGACGGCCACCCCAGCGCGAGCCGCCGCGTGCCCATCGTCAACCTGCCGGTGGGTGCGACCGAGGACCGGCTGACCGGCGCCATCGACATTGAGGCCGCCATCAGCGAGGGGCGGCGGCGCTTCGAGCCGGGCCTGCTGGCGGCGGCCCATCGCGGCATCCTGTACGTGGACGAGGTAAACCTGCTCAACGATCACCTCGTGGACGTGCTACTGGACGTGGCCGCGATGGGAACAAACTACGTTGAGCGCGAGGGCATCTCGCTCTCGCACCCGGCCCAGTTGATCCTGGTTGGCACGATGAACCCGGAAGAGGGCGATCTGCGTCCGCAGTTGCTCGATCGCTTCGCGCTGGCCGTCGAGGTGCAAGGTTTGCACGACCGGGCCGAGCGCGCCGAGGTCGTTCGCCACCGGATCGCGTTCGAGGCGGACCCGGTCGGCTTCGTGGCGCGCTGGCAGGAGGCGGAACTGGCCGAACGCGAGCGCATCCTGGCTGCCCGGGCACACCTGCCATCCGTGATCCTGGACGACCGGATGCTCGATCTGATCACCCACCTCTGCACAGACTTTCAGGTCGATGGCCTGCGCGCCGACATCGTCATGTACAAGACGGCCGTCACGCTCGCAGCCTACGCCGGCCGCGCCCGCGTGCTGGAGGAGGACGTGCGCGACGCTGCCGAACTGGCGCTGTTGCACCGTCGGCGTCGGCAGCCGTTCGAGCAGCCACGGATGGACCCTGGCGACCTCGACCGCTCGATAGAGGAGCACCGCTCGCAGACGCCGCCGCCAGAGAGTCCGCCGGAGTCACAGCAGGCGTCAGCACCAGAGCAGGAACAGACGGAACGGCCGCCAGAGTCGGAGCAGCCGCAGAATCAGGCGCCGCCCGTGGAACAGGTCGTCTCTGCCAGCGATCCGTATGCTGTGCGGGCCATCGCGCCGCCGGCCACCCTCCGGCAGGAACGCCCGAAGCGGGCTGGCCGCCGCAGCCGGGTCCGCACGCGCGAAGGCCAGGGAGCCTATGTGCGGGCTGAACAGGCCAGCACGACCACCCGTGACCTTGCACTGGACGCCACGGTGCGGGCAGCCGCCCCGCATCAGCGCCGTCGCCGTGAGGCCCGTTCCGATGACTCGGGCGGCCCGGCGTTCCTGATCCGAAAGCCCGATCTGCACGGCAAGGTCCGCGAGACGAAGGCCGGCAACGTGATCCTCTTCGCCGTGGACGCCAGCGGCTCGATGGCCGCTCGCAAGCGGATGTCAGCCGCCAAGCAGGCCGTGCTGTCGCTGCTGCTGGATGCGTACCAGAAGCGGGATCGGGTGGGGTTGATCGCGTTCCGAGGTGAGCGCGCCGATCTCTTGCTGCCGCCGACGACCTCCGTCGATCTTGCAGAGCGCCGGCTCCAGTCGTTGCCGACCGGCGGGCGGACACCGCTCGGGCACGCGCTCCAGGTGGGGATGCTGGCGTTTGACCGGCACCGCATGAACCACCCGGAGGATGTGCCGCTGCTGCTGGTCGTCTCGGACGGGCGGGCCAACGTCTCCGTGGGGACAGGCGACCCCACCAGCGAGATCATGGCGCTGGCCGGCGAGATCCGCGCGCGCGGTATTCAGTCAGTGGTGGTGGATACCGAGAGTGGCCGCATGCGAGTCGGCGTCTGTCGGCCGCTCAGCGAGGCGCTCGGGGCGACTTACCTTCCCATCGAGCAGTTGCGGGCGGGCGGGCTGATCTCAGCAGCCAACCTCGGTCTCGGGCGAGCCTGAGGCGCGGGGCTGATGTTTGGACTGGCCATCGGTGGGATCGCCAGCGGCGTCGGCAAGACGACGCTGACGCTCGGGTTGATCGCGGCGCTGCGCCAGCGCGGCCAGACGGTCCAGCCGTTCAAGGTGGGGCCGGACTTCATCGATCCGAGTCACCATGCCCAGGCAGCCGGCCGGCCATCACGCAACCTCGACTCGTGGATGGTCCCCGAGCCGGCCTTGTGTGAACTGTTCTGGCGTGCCGCCGGGCGTGCGGATGCCGCCGTCGTCGAGGGGGTCATGGGCCTGTTCGACGGGCGGACCGGCGGCGGCGAGATCGGCAGCACGGCGCACGTCGCCAAACTGCTCGGACTACCGGTCCTGCTGGTGGTGGACGCCGCCAAGGCTGCCCGCAGCGTGGCAGCCACGGTGCTCGGCTGCCAGGCGCTCGACCCTGACCTCAGGATCGTGGGCGTGGTCCTGAACAACGTGGCGAGCGCCCGCCACGCCGAGATCGGGCGGGAAGCCATCGAGAGTCTGACCAGTCTTCCGGTGCTCGGCTGGCTGACCAGAGATCTTGGATTGCGCCAAGAAGAACGGTATCTCGGCCTCGTGCCAGCCGGCGAGCGACCGCTGCCAGCCAGTCTGATCGAGCGCGCCACAGCTCAGGTCGTGCAGCAATTCGATCTGGACCGGCTGGTGCGGCTGGCGAACGTCGAGGTAACCAGACCCTCGGCATCCGGTGTCTTCCCGCCGAAGCCGATGCCGATTCGCGCACGAATTGCCGTCGCCCGCGACGCCGCATTCAACTTCTACTATGAGGACAGCCTCGATTTGCTGGCGGCGTGGGGCGCGGAACTGATCCCATTCAGCCCGCTTCGGGATACCGCGCTGCCGGCTGATGCGGACGCCGTCTACCTGGGCGGCGGCTTCCCGGAGCTATTCGCGGCTGAACTGGCAGACAATCAGCCGATGCTCGACGCTTTGCGGGGCGCTGCCGCTGCGCGCTTTCCGGTCTACGCCGAGTGTGGCGGCCTGATGTACTTGCAGGAACGCTTGATCGACGCCGGAGGCCAGCCCCACCAGTTGGTGGGCGCGCTGCCGGGTAGCAGCACGCTCGTCGGCAAGCGTCTGACGCTGGGCTACCGCGAGGCACAGGCGCGGCAGCCGACGTTGCTGGCAGCAGCAGGACAGCGGCTGCGCGGCCACGAGTTCCACTGGTCAGTCACGGAGTCGCCGCCGCCCATCCAGGCCGCCTACGACATCCTCGGCGGCGAGGCGCGGGTGGAGGGGTTCGCGGTGGGCAGCCTGCTGGCGTCGTATCTGCACGTCCACCTTGCCAGCGGCCCGGGCCTCGCGTCGCGTTTCGTGGAGGCAGCAGCCAGGACTTGTCAAGCGCGGCGGGCAGGCGCAGATAGCGCCGGCTCTCTCCCCCGCACGCGGGAGATGGGAGGATCTCTCCTCTCTCCCGCGTACGGGGGAGGGGTGCAGGAACGGGGTCTTACACCCCCTGGCCCCGCAGGCGCAGCGCCGGGGCCGCTCCTCTGTGAGTACGGGCTGCTCCCGGACGACATCGAAGCACTGAGCCGGCAGCGTATCGAGGCTAGCATCGGCCCAAGCCTGCCGGCAGTCGAGCCAGAGCGCGGACTGGTGGCGCGACTGGTGTACGCGGCCGGCGACCCAGAACTTACTGGTCGGGTCCGCCTCGCGAGTGAGCCGATTGCCGCGGCGGTCGCGGCGTTCCGTCATCGGGCGCGGCTGGTGGTGGATGTGGGCATGGTGGAGGCCGGCATCTCGCGGCCGATGCTTGAAAGGCTTGGCATCAAGACGTCGGTGGCGATCCGCGCACCTGGCATCAGCGAGACTGCGCGCGAGCACGGCATCACGCGGTCAGCGGCCGGTATCCTGGCCCTGGCCGACCAGTTGGACGACGCGATAGTCGCCGTCGGTAACGCGCCGACTGCCCTGCTGGCGCTCCTCGATCTCGTGGCTGCCGGTCGGATCAGGCCCGCCGTCGTGATTGGGATGCCGGTCGGGTTCGTGGCGGCCGAGGAATCCAAAGCGCTCCTGCTGGCCTCCGGCCTGCCGTGCATCGTGATCGAGGGCACGCGCGGCGGCTCGGGGCTGGCCGCCGCTGCCACAAACTACCTGCTGAAGCTTGCAGCGGCAGACCTGGCCGGGCCATGAGCCTACGGGACGGAAGTTCAGGCCAACGCCTGCACCCAGGCCAGCGCCGACTCAGCATCGGTCACCGTCTGCGACCGGGGGCGGGCGGGCCGACGCACGATGATGACCGGCAGGCCGCGCGTCCGGGCAGCCACGAGTTTCGCGTCGGTTGCGCTGCCGCCGCTGTTCTTGGTGACGATCAGGTCGATGCGGTAGCGGTCGATCAGGTCTCGTTCGCCGTCGACGGTGTACGGACCGCGATCGAGCAGCAGATCGCTGTCGGTCGGCAGGCGGCCGGTCGGCCGCTCGATGCAACGCACCAGGAACCAGCAACCCGTCAGATCGGCAAACGCGTTGATGCCCTGTCGCCCGATGGTCAACAGCACACGCCGGCCCAGCGCGGGAACTCTCCGCGCCGCGTCAGCGATGTCATCGGCCCAGTGCCACCGGTCGCCCGGCTGCTCACGCCAGCCGGGCCGTTCCAGCCGCAACAAGGGCAGACCGACCTGCTCGCAGGCATCGGCTGCTGCCACGCCGATGCCGGCCGCGAACGGATGGGTGGCGTCGACCACGGCGACGATGCGGTGCTCCGCCAGCCACGCCGCCAGCGCGCCTGCGCCTCCGAAACCGCCGATTCTGACTTCGCCGGCTGGCAGCCTCGGCTCGGTCAGCCGGCCGGCCAGCGACGAGATGACGGGCAGATTGGCCTCAGTCAGCAGACCGGCCAGCCGGCGCGCCTCGCTGGTGCCGCCGAGCACCAGGACGCTGCCCGATGAGCGGCCAGCACTCATGGCTCGGTGCGACGGATCAGGTAGGTATCCATGATCCAGCCGTGGCGTGCTCGCGCCTCGCTGCGGAGCCGCTCGATCTTGTCCATCACGTCAGGGAGCGGCCCGCTTACCAGGATCTCGTCCGCCGTGCCGATGTACGCGCCCCAGTAGATCGTCAGGCCCGGGTCGGCCACCTGCCGGAACGAGCACTCGGCATCAAGCATCACCACAACGTTCTCGGCCTCGGTGGGAAGCCCGGCCCGCACGCGGCGGCCGGTGGTAACCTGGATGGCCTCGCCAACCCGATTCAGTGTTACCCGGTGCTTCGCCGCCAGCGCCTGAACGCTGCTGATGCCCGGCATGACATCGATCTCCAACGCAAGGTTGCCGCGCAAGACGACATCCTCGACGATGGCGAGCGTGCTGTCGTACAGCGCCGGGTCGCCCCAGACCAGGATCGCGCCGCACTGGCCATCCGGCAGGTTGGCAACGAGTGCAGCCTCGTAGCGAACGGCGCGCTCCTGCCGCCACGCCTCCACGGCTGCCCGGTACGCTGTTGCGGTCCGGTCTCTGGCCGGCTCGTCGATCTCGACAACCCTGTACCCTCCGGCTGGGACGTGACGCTCCAGAATCTCGCGTCGGAGCGCCACGAGACTCTCTTTCTCCGCGCCTTTGTCGATCACGAAGAAGACATCGGTCCGCTGCATCGCCTTCACGGCCTGCACGGTGACGTAGTCTGGATCGCCCGCGCCGATCCCGATGATGAGCAATCGTCTCATGGGCGCAACGCCTCCGGCCGCGTCCGGGCGCGTCGCCCGCGAGCCGTATTATTCCGAATCGGCCGCCGGGTCGATCGGAGGGGGTAACAATCATGCCGAGCAAGTCGGCGAGTGACCACCGCGTGCTGGTCGTCGGAGTTGGCGACGACGGGCCGGCCGGCCTGTCACCTGCCATTCTGGCGCGCGTGGCCCAGGCCCAACTGATGGTGGGCGGCCATCGCCACCTGGACCTGTTCCCGGAGGTATCTGCCGAACGCCTCGCCATTGTCGGCAGCCTGGACGAGGTCATCACTCAGATCGACCGCGCGACCGTACACCAGCGCGTGGTGGTCCTGG
>JADZEM010000050.1 GCA_020850535.1 Chloroflexota bacterium | reverse complement strand
GTCTTCTCCTCGCCGGGCAACTTGTCGTCGGTCATCGCATGAGGCCCTTCAGCTCGTGCGTTGCGGGCGCGGCCAGCGCTGCGGCCTCGGCCTCCGCGTACGCGTCCAGCTCGTTCTGGGCCATCGGGCGCTTGGCGACGATGCCCTTCTTCAGCTTCCACATCGCGTCGATCAGCATGTCCGGGCGCGGCGGGCAGCCGGGGACGTAGATGTCGACCGGGACGATGTGGTCGCCGCCCTGGACGATCGCGTAGTTGTTGAACATGCCGCCGGAGGAGGCGCACACGCCCATCGCGAGCACCCACTTCGGGTTGGGCATCTGGTCGTAGACCTGTCGCAGGACGGGGGCCATCTTCTGGCTGATCCGGCCCGAGATGATCATCAGGTCGGCCTGGCGCGGTGAGGCGCGGAAGACCTCCTGGCCCCAGCGGCCGGCGTCGAACCGGGGTGCGCCGTAGGCCATCATCTCGATCGCGCAACAGGCCAGGCCGAAGGTGGCCGGCCAGAAGGACGCCTGCCGCATCCAGCCGAACACGCCTTCGAGCGTGGTCAGCACCACGCCCTGGGGGATCTTGTCCTCAATGCCCATATCTACGTCCCTAACTCGCTCAGTCCCAGTCCAGCCCACCGCGACGCCAGACGTAGGCGTACGCGATGAAGACCGTCGCCATGAACAGCACCATCTCGATCAGGGCGAACAGGCCCAGCTGCCTGAAGGTGACGGCCCACGGATACAGGAAGATCGTTTCGATGTCGAAGACGATGAACAGCATCGCCGTGATGTAGTACTTGATCGCGAACCGGCCACCGCCGACGGCCACCGGGGTGGGCTCGATGCCGCACTCGTAGGGGCTGTACTTGACCTTGTTGTAGCGCCGCGGCCCGAGGAAGGCGCTGAGCGTGATCGAGATCGCCAGGAAGCCTGCCGCCAGGGCCATGATGCCCAGCAGTGGAATGTAGGGGCTCATCGGGGTGCCCGTCCCTTCTGCAGCTTGCGGAGCGCGGAATTCGTCATGCTGAGGGTGCCACCTTTGCGAGGGTGCCGATGACTTTGTCCATCCAATCACCATCCCGGGTGTCGTACAGGTGCGCAAGCAGTTTCATGGTGAACCGCATCAGCGTCGGCCGCGGCAGTCCGTAGCGGGTGCACAGGTGCATCACCTGCGGGTGCTCGATCAGGGAGACGAACACCTGGCCGAGCCGGAAGTACCCGCCCCACTCGGACTTCAACCGGGCCGGGTAGCCGGCCAGGGCGCGCTCAGCGCTCGGCGTCCCGAAGCCCCGGAAGTGGGCGTCGGCGATCGCGTCGGCGGCCATCTCCGCCGCCTCCATCGCATACGAGATGCCCTCGCCGTTGAAGGGCGAGATCATGCCGCCGGAGTCCCCCACCAGCAGCAGCCCCCTGGTGTAGGCGGGCTGGCGGTTGAAGCTCATCGGCAGTGCTGCGCCGAGGGTCGGCCCGACCTGGTTCTCCGGGGTGAAGCCCCACTCCGGCGGGGTGTTGGCCAGCCAGCGGGAGAACATGTCGCGGTAGTTCAGTTTGGCCGGCTCCGAACTGGAGGCGACCGTGCCGAGGCCGACGTTGACGGTGCCGTCGCCCATCCCGAAGACCCAGCCGTACCCGGGCAGCAGGGCGGACTCTCCCGCCTTGCCGTCCCAGAGCTCGAGCCAGGACTCCATGTAGTCGTCGTTCGTGCGCGGTGAGTTGAAGTAGGCCCGGACGGCGACGCCCATCGGCCGGTCCGTGCGCTTGGCCAGCCCCATGCCGATGGCCAGCCTGGCGGAGTTGCCGTCCGCTGCGATCACCAGCGGCGCGCGGAACTGGCGGCCGTCCTTCGTGGTCACCCCGACGATCCGGTCGGTGCGGGCGGAGACGATCGGAGCGGTCACGTTGGTCTGCTCGTAGAGCCGGGCGCCGCCGGCGACGGCGCGGTCGGCCAGGATCTTGTCGAACTGCGCCCGTGCCCGCACCAGCCCGTAGGGCGGGAACTCGGCCAGCTCCGGCCAGGGCAGCTCGAACGGCTCGCTGCGGCCGCCGTACACCCGCAGGCCCTTGTTGCGCACCCAGCCGGCAGCCTGGCTGGTGTCGATGCCCAGCCGGATCAGCTGCTTGACGGCGCGCGGAGTGAGTCCGTCGCCGCAGACCTTCTCGCGCGGGAAGGTGCTCTTCTCCAGCAGCACCACGTCAAGACCGCGGTCGGCGAGGTGGGCTGCCGCGGTCGAGCCGCCCGGTCCGGCGCCGACGACGATCACGTCGGCCTCAATGGCTGAGCCGGTGGCCGGCTCTGCCGGCTGCGGCTCGGACATGGGCGCTCCTGCACTTGGCTCGGGGGACTTCCGTCAGTCTAGGCAATCTGGCCTGACGGAGCCATTTGGCGCCACAGCGCGTCCGGCGACCCGGGGGCGCAGCGGCTATCCTGCGGTTGTGATCCATCACCCGCCCGGCCCCCAGTGGCGAGCGATGACGATCGGGATCGATGATCCCGGTGACCTGACCGCCTACCTGCCACCAGCCGGCGGCCATGCCTGGCTGCGGCGCGGGGACGGGATGGTCGGCATCGGCGAGGTGGCCCGGTTCGAGGGCGGCACAGCGGACGAGGCCGACGACTGGTGGCAGGAGACCTGCGGGCGGATCGAGCACGAGTCCGAGCACCTGGAGTGCTCGGGCACCGGGCCGATCGCTTTCGCGTCCTTCGTGTTCGACCCCGACCACACCGAGCAGCACTCGGTGGTGGTCGTCCCCAGGATCGTGATCGGTCGCCGCAACGGGCAGTCCTGGCTCACTGTCGTCGGGGGCACGGACGTCCCGTTGCCGGGCATGCCCGACCTGAACGAGCGACCGGCAGCGCCGGTGGCGGTGAAGGAGGCGGCCGCGAGCCTTGGCCGGGCCCAGTGGCAGGACATCGTCGGCGAGGCGGTGTCGCGGATCAGCCGGGGCGAGCTGGACAAGGTCGTCCTGGCCAGGGGCCTGACGCTGGTCTCGGAGACCCCGCTGGACCCGAACTGG
>JADZEM010000049.1 GCA_020850535.1 Chloroflexota bacterium | reverse complement strand
GGTCAGCGTGGTGTCCTTCGCACGTTCACCATCGCTTACCGGCGGGGCCCTCCGGCCGGCTCATTCAATCGCGAGGCGGGGACTTTTCGTGGCCACCACTGGGGACTTTAACTTGGCCACGGACAATACGATTGCACTGGTAGCAGCATCAGGGCGATGGCATGTTCATTGGTGTCCCCGAAGCATCATGGAACGGGCGGTCGGGGACTGAAGTCCCCGCCTACAGTCATTCAGTCGCCGCGCGACGGACGCCGGGCACGGACAGGGACTGGTGAGACTACAGCGTCGCGCAGCGACTGCAGGCGTGTAGGCGGGGCTTTCAAGCCCCGACGCGGCGGCACGACGACATCAACATGCAATCGCCCTGACGGCCATCTGTCATTGCGTTCCCAGGGTCGCCTCGGTATGCTTCGGTGGTGACGGCCCAGATTCGCGACGGTCAGAGCGCGATCAGGTCGTCAGCGCGGCACGATCCGTTCGCCATCGTAGCGACCTCTGGCGCCTGCTGATGACCGGTCCACCTCACGATTCCGACGACAGCAGCCACGGCCCCAGGCCAGTGCATGTGCGAGACGTACATGTCAGTCCGGTCGGGCTGGCTCGTCTTTCGAGGGCACCGGTCGAGGCGCCGTTCGTTGGGCGCGAGCAGCTCCTGGAGTACATCCATGAGTTTGCGGACATTGCGCGCAGCGGCAACGGCATCGTGGTTGCCCTGTCGGGTGAGGCCGGTATCGGCAAGACTCGCCTGCTCCACGAGGTCAGCCGACGCGCGCCCGGATTCGGCTTTCAGGTCGACTGGATCCGCGACGTGCTGCGGATGGAAGAGGTTCTGAGCGGCCTCGCCCTGGGCGGCTCCGCCTCTCCCGATCTCCATCAGTGGGGCGAGCCGGTTCCCTTCCCGCTGCTCAAGTGGTCGCGAAAGCCACGGATCGTCATTCTTGACGATGCGCTCCAGTCGGAGCGTCTGCCCGCCCTCACGGTACTGGCAACGGCTGGCGTCGCTCGCCTTCCGGTGCTGGTGCTGCTCGGGCTGTCGCCTGACCTGGATCGACCGACCCTGGAGGCTCGACAGGCCTTGGCATCGCTGGCGCGCCAGCGAGCACTCGCCCAGGTGCCGGTGCCGCCGCTCGCAGAGTCCGAGCTATCGGAGCTGGCGACGCATCTGCTCGGCGGCCGCCCAGACCCACGCCTACAGTCGGCGATCAGCTCGCTGACCGAGGGCAACCCGCTCCTGGCGGAAGCGCTGATGGCAGATCTCCTCGAGCGCGGCCAGGTGAGCCTGTCGAGCAGTGGCTGTAGCCTGCTCGGCGAGATATCCCCCACCTACACGCCGCCGTCCATCGGTACGATGATCGGGCATCTGTTCGAGCAGCTCGACGCTGAGATCGTGCAATCGCTGGCTTCGGCAGCGGCCCTCGGATCCGGCTTCCGATGTACAGCGCTGGAGGAGGCCACCGGTCAGCCCCCAGACCAGCTGCTGAAGCATCTGGAGGCCGGGCTCGCGTTCGGGATCCTGCGCGAGACGACTGAGCCGCCCGACGACTTCCAGTTTGTCCACGAGCTGGTGAGACGGACGCTGCGCGGCGGCCTGAGTCGCGTGCGCGAGCGCCGTCTGCTCCGAGCGGCAGCGCAAGGGGCTGCCCGTACGGGCGGCGCAGCGCCGGGCGGCGGGCCGGCGTCGTCACGCGCCGACGATGGGCGGCGGCGAGGCGATGGCGAGGAATCCCTCCCTGCGACGCTCCAGCTGCTGGAGCGTGCGGAGCGGCTCTGCAGCTGGGAAGAGGCGATCCGCCGATGCCGATCCGCGTTGGATCTCACGCGGCACGACGACACGACGACCTGGATCGACGAGATTCAGCTGCTGGATCGGTTGGCGGCGCTCTACTTCGGTCGCGTGCAGTCGTTCGCGGCCGGGGCCTGCCTCCGAGAAGCGCTCCAGCTCTGCGAGCACGTCGAAGAGCCGCTTCGCCGCCTTGTCCTGACCGCGCGCCTCGCCGCGCTTGGCCCCTCCTGGTGTTCCGTTCAGGCGGCTGAAGCGCTCTTCGAGCAGGTCGTGCAAGCAGCGCCGGATGTCACCGCATTCGACCGCGCAGCACTCTTCGACGCCCACATGGAGCTTGGATTTGCCCATCAGCGGCACGGAACGTTGAAGTCTGCCCGACCGTACATTCAGGCGGCCTGTGAGATCGTCGACCCGGCCGACCGCGCGAGACAGAGCCTCGGGCAGTATGCGCTCGGCTCCCTGCTGCTCTCGATTGGCGAGGCCCCCCGCGCCTGTGCGCTCCTGCGTGCCGTGGTCACGTCGCTCGACTTCGGGATGGCGGAGGGGTGGAGTCACGACGACCTCGCGCACTGGCGTGACCCGAGGCGGACGCGTTGTCTGGCCCTCGCCGAGCTGGCGCGGGGACTGGATCTGCTCGGACGAGTGGACGAGGCGGAGGGGTACGCCGAGGCGGCCCGCGCCGAAGAGGTCCGCTTCGGGATTCTCGGGGGGCGCTCGCATCGTGCGAGCGCCCTGGTCAAGCTCCGTCGCGGCGAGCCTGCCGCGGCCCTGCGAGAGCTTGCCGTCACCTCAGGCGAGGCCGTGCCGGGCACCCTCGGGATGCGGCGCGCAGCGGATCTCGTGGTGGCGTCGGCGTGTCACCTGGCGCTGGGCAACGTGCACCTCGCGCTTGAGCGGGCGATGGAGGGTGTGTCGATCTGCGTCAGGATGGAGGCTGGCGAGTTTCTGGCTGGCTTGCAGCTGGCTCGCGCCCGTGCCCTGCTCGCGTACGGCCGGCTCGACGAGGCCCACGAGGCGGTCATGGCTGCTGGCCGCGCGATTGACGATATCGGCGCTGGCGTGTACCGGGAGGAAGTCCAGGATGTTGCGAGGCAGGTCACATCGGCGCTCAACGTCGGGCGGCCGCACGTCGGCGGCGCTCCGCATGATGCGGTCAACGATGCGATGATGCGTGGTGGCGCCCGGGCATCTGCCGCCGGCGTCGAAACCGATGCGGCCAGACCGGTCGAGATCGAGTACGTGCGCGGCCGGTCGCTGACCGTTCGCGAGCGACAGGTTCTCGCGCTGCTCGCCTCCGGCAAGACCAACCGGCAGATCGCCGCCGACGTCGGCGTCAGCGACAAGACCGTCAAGCGTCACGTGAGCAACATCTTCAACAAGCTTGCCGTGAACAGCCGCGCGATGGCCGTTCGGCAGGCGCTCGAGGCCGGACTGCTGTCGGTGAAAGGCCAGGCTCCGTAGAGGCAGCAGCCGCACTGCTGCTCGACCGCGCCGTCTCGGCTGGCCTGGATGCGATCCGGTCGAGCAGCCACTGAAGGCGCCGTGCCCGTTGCTCTCGGAATGGGCCGTTCGGACGATGCTCGGCCACGGGGGCGTCGCTACGCTTGCCTTCGTTCGGTGTTCGCCGTCGCACACAGCGTTCCGCATGTCCGTGCGGAATCCAGCGTGGGAGAATGGCTGTGAGATATCGAGAGCTTGGGCAGACCGGCCTGCAGGTATCTGAGATCGGAATCGGAGCGTGGGGCATCGGCGGCGTCATGATGATCGATGGCCGCCCCGGCTCCTACGGTGCTGCCGACGACGCCGAAGCGATCAGAATGATCCATTGGGGGCTGGATCAGGGGATCAACTTCATCGACTCGGCCCCGGCCTACGGCTTCGGGCACAGCGAGGAGCTGGTCGGACAGGCGCTCAAGGGCCGCCGCGACAAGGTCATCGTCGAGACGAAGGTCGGCGAGCACCATGTTGACGGCCGGCAGGTCTGGCGGTTTGACCCGCCGTTCGTGCGCGAAGCCATCGACCAGAGCCTGCAGCGACTTCAGACCGACTACATCGACAGCTACGTGCTGCACCTGCCGGCCGCCGGCGGCGTCAGCACCGAGGAAGCGCTCGAAGCCATCGAGACGGCCCGCGACACGGGCAAGGTGCGCTTCGTTGGGGCCTCCATCTACAGCAATGCCCAGGGCGTGGAGCTGATCGAGAGCGGGCGTTGCGATGTCATCCAGCAAGTCGTGAGCCTGCTGCAGCCCGAGGCGACGCAGGCGCTCCTGCCGGCCGCCATCGAGCACGGCGTCGGGATCGTGGCGCGGCAGGTGCTCTTCAAAGGCTTCCTGACGGATGCCGTGACGCGCGAGACGGTGTTCGCCGAGACTGACATGCGGTCGCGCTATCCGAAGGACGCCGTACGCGGGTACTTCGACCGCATCGACGAGCTGTCGTTCCTCTGGTCGGATGGACGCCGCCGACGGATCGAGGCGGCGATTCAGTTTGCGCTCAGCCAGCCGGCCGTCGGCACCGTGATCTGCGGCGCCGTCACGCAGCAGGAGCTTGCCGACGCGGTCGCAGCCGGCGATGCTGCCGCGCTCTCGGACGAGGAAGTGGCGCGCGTCGCCGATATCCAGCAGCGGCAACTGGCGGCAGCAATCGCGCGCTGATCCAGCGCGGCGCTCGTGTCGGCTGCCTACGACGCCAGCGCCGCTTTACGCTCAGTGCATCGCGACGTAGCCCCAGCGGGTGGTGACAAACCCGCCGGGGCTACGTCACTGTCCGGCGCGTTGCACGACGAGCCGTAGGCCTGAATGAGACTGACGTGAGGCGCGCAAGGCGTGCAAGCATTGTCGGTCCAGCCGTCGGTCATCCGGGTATACTGCAAACGGTGGTCGCTGCTGTTGCGACGCCTGGACGTTCGACCACCGGTGCGCTGGTCTTCGCGGTCTGGGAGGAGGGGGAAGCGCCTTCCACCGCGGCTCGTCAGCTGGGAGGAACGGGCCCATGATGGTCCCGCGATCCGCGCAAGAGTTCCGATCATCCCTCCATGACTGGCGGGTGGCAGCGATGCCACAGAACGGTATCGCCGCGGGGCTGAGACGCCACGAATCGCCGTTCGTCGGCCGTGAGCCGCTCCTCGGCCTGTTCGACAACACGGTGGAGCGGGTCCAGCAGTCTCGACGCATGGTCGTGCGCCTCGTGGGCGAGGCGGGCATCGGAAAGACCCGACTTCTCAGAGAGTTTGCGCACCGTGGCGAAGATCGCGGCCTCGATGTCCGGTGGATCGACGATGTGTCGCCAGGGTTCGACCGACGCGCCGACAGCAGCGAGTTGTCGGTCATCTCATCTCCCTCGTCCCGAGACGGTGACGTGCCGCCGTGTGTCGTCCTCGTCGACCTCACCGGGCGGCCGGATCGCCTGCACAGCGTTGTTGACCTCGTAGAGGACGCTGCGCCCTCACGTCCGATCATCGTCTTTCTGGCCCTGTCGTCGGTCGGGTCGTCACTGTCGCCTGTTCGCCGCGTCCTGGCCCAGCTTGCGCGACAGCGGCTGCTCTACGAGATCGACGTCCCGCCGCTCGCCGATCCGGAGGTGCTCGAAGTCGCCGGCCACATCCTCGGCGGGACTCCGCACGCACGGCTCCATCAGACGATTGGCTCGCTCAGCGAAGGGAACCCCGCCCTCGTGGAGGAAGTCGCGTGGGATCTCCAGCGTGTCGGACTGGTCCGGCAGCAGCGTGGTACGTCCTACCTCCTGGGCGATGTCTCCGACACCTACGTGCCCTCTGGCATTGCCGCGGCCTTGACGGTGGAGCTTGATGCTCTTGAGCCAGAGGTCATCGAGACACTCAGCGCAGCCGCCGTCCTCGGTCCCGCCGTCGACTTCGATGTGATCGCCTCCGCCCTCCCCGACGCCGAGGGACAGATCCTGCGGCAGCTCGAAGCAGGGCTCACCCACGGCATCCTGCGCGAGGCGGTTGACTCGTCAGCGGATTTTCACTTCACTCACGAGCTTGTCCGCCGCATGCTCTATCGCCGCCTGAGTCAGACGCGCCGACGGTCCCTGCACCGGGCCATGGCGGAGGCGCTCGAACAGGTCGAAGGCCCAGGGCGCACGGATCGGAGCGCGACGCTGGCGCACCACTTCACGCTGGGACGCGATCCGGGACGCGCGCTTGACTACGTGCTGCAGGCCCAGGAGTCTGCCGAGCGAGACACCCGCTGGGACGACGCCATTCGCTACTGCCGGCGGGCACTGGATCTGGCGCGGCAATCGCGTGCGTCCGACCGAGGCCTCCAGATCGAGCTGCTCGAACAGCTCGGTGCGCTGTATTTCGGGCGGGCCGAGACGTTCGCAGCCGGCGCCTGCTGGCGAGAGGCCCTCCAGTTCTGCGCCGAGTCCGGCAGCCTGACGCGGCGTGCCGCGCTCGCCGCGCGACTCGCGGCGCTTGGCTCATCGTGGTACGCCATCGAGGACGCTGAATCCGCCCTGGAAGAGGCTCTGCAGTCTGATTCCCCAGACGCCGCGGACCACGCCGTGGCCGTCGCAGGCTGGTGCAGCGACGCGCACTACGAGCTTGGCCTGGCCTATCAGCGCCAGGGGCGGCTGTCGCCGGCCATCGACCATCTCCGAACCGCCTGCCTCACGGCGCTGCCTGATGACTGGCCGCGTCGAGTCCTCGCGGAGGCGTCGCTTGCTCGAGCGCTCGTCACGGCCGGGCGCGCACACGATGCGCTCGCGATACTCACGGCGACGGTCGACCGGCTCTCCGACGACCCGGCAGCGCCGGCCGGCCGCTCTGGCCGTATCGACCATCTGCGGGACGCACGGCGAGTTCGCTGCGTCGCGCTTGGCGAGCTGGCGCGGGCGCTCTCGTATCTCGGTCGTTTCGACGAGGCGGCGGACGTAGCAGCCACGGTCATGAACATGGAGCAGCAGTTCGATATCCTGGGCGGCCGTGGGCGGCGCGTGATGGCCCAGGTGGAGCTCGAACGGGGACGCCCCGAGATCGCGATTGAGGTGCTCACCGAGCGGACCCGGAAGTCAGCAGCCGGCTCCCTCAGCGCTCACCGCGTGGTCGATCTGCTCCTGCTGGCTGAAGCGCACTTCGCCAGTGGGGCGATGGATCTCGCGATGGAAGCCGCGAACGACGGCGTTCACCTCTGCCGGCGCACCAGTGCCGACGAGCACCTCGCGGGCTTGCAGAGTGTGTTGGCGCGTGCGCTCCTGGCGCGTGGGGATGCTGGCGCAGCGAGCGCCGCCATCGCGGCGGCGCGGCAGACCATCGCGGCGACCGGGGCCGAGGTCTACCGTCCGGCCGTTGTGGCGGCCGAGCGTGCGTACCTGGCCGCCCGCTCGCCGGTGCGCCTGGGACAACCAGCGCAATCTGCCCTGGACGCGGCTGTGGGGGCTGTGCACCGGCCGGACACCGGCCCGTCAGGCGGCGTCACGGCCACACCTGAAGGGCGTCGCGGCCGTGGCCGTCAGCAGGTGCTGACCGAGCGTGAGCGCGAGGTGCTCAGCCTGATGGCGGAGGGCCGCACGAACCGCCAGATCGCAGCGGTGCTGATCCTCAGCGAAAAGACCGTCAAGCGACATCTCAGCAATACGTTCGCCAAACTCGGCGTGGGCACCCGCGCCGCCGCCGTCCGACGAGGGTACGAGGCCGGCATGCTGTAGCACGCGCTGCGCCAGCGCTCGCGTCGATGGAATGGGCCGTTTGGCCGATGTTTCGCTCAAAACCGCTACCTAGAGTAAAGGTCTGTGCTCGGTCGGGCCTGGCGAGATCCGGCCCCGGACGCTGGCTTCACTGATCCAATGGCGGGTTGGTGCTGTCCTGCATGCCCCCAATGAAGGGAGACTCGTCCGCGATGACGACGTACATCGCGCAGAAGCTGCTCGCCACGATTCCGGTCATGCTGCTGGTCTCGGCAGGCGTGTTTCTGCTCTTGCACTTGATCCCTGGTGACCCGGTCGCCGCGATGTTGGGAGACAACGCGACCCCCGAGGCCTACGCGAATCTCAAGCGCGAGCTTGGGTTGGATCTTCCGCTGCACGAGCAGTACGTCCGCTGGCTGGGGCGCGTCGTGACCGGCGACCTGGGGCGGTCGATCCGGAGCGGCCAGCCGATTGGCGCGGCGCTTCGGAACGCTGTCGGGCCAACTGCCGAGCTGACGGTGCTCGCCCTGCTGTTCGCCATCGTGGTCGGGTTACCGGCCGGGATCATCGCGGCCGTCCGGCCCGGTTCGCTGCCCGATGTGCTGCTCAACCTGTTCGCGCTGCTCGGCGTCAGCATGCCGACCTTCTGGTCGGGCCTCCTGCTCATCTTCCTGTTCTCGCTGGGCCTGGGGTGGCTCCCGCCCTCGGGCTACGCCAGCCTCTTCGATTCGCCGGTTGAGTCGCTGCGGTACATGGTGCTGCCGATGATCGCGCTCGGCTCGACGGTGGCGGCGGTCGTGATGCGCCAGACCCGGGCCAGCATGGTCGAAGTGCTCTCGAATGATTACATTCGCACGGCCTGGAGCAAGGGGCTGGTCGAGCGCTCGGTGATCCTGCGCCACGCCCTCTGGAACGCGCTGATCCCCGTCATCACCGTGGTGGGGCTGACCGGCGGCCTCTTGCTCGGGGGCGCGGTGATCA
Organism: Chloroflexota bacterium; assembly: GCA_020850535.1. NCBI lineage: Bacteria > Bacillati > Chloroflexota > Chloroflexota bacterium. Next base: position 47,516 of record JADZEM010000049.1, on the reverse strand, counting down.
CCGAGACCATCTTCGCGATCCCAGGGATGGGACGCGTGATCGTCACGGCGATCTTCGAGCGTGACTTCCCGACGGTGCAGGCGGGGGCGCTGTTGATCGCATCGACCGTGATCATGATGAATCTGGTGGTCGACGTGTTGTACGCCTACGTCGATCCCCGTGTTCGGTACTAGACCGGTCAGGTCAGATCAACCGGCCCGCGTAAGGTAGGAGAGAGGACGAGGACCGTGGCATCGACCGTTCATGACATGGCAGCACCGGCACTCAAGGAGGCGGATCGCGCCGAGGTCGGCCGGTCCCGCTCCAGGCAGGCCAGGCTGCGGCGGCTCGTTCTGCGGATGGGCGTGCGCGGCGTGCTCGGATTCTGCATGGTGACCGCGATCACCCTGGTCGCGTTTCTCGCGCCGGTCCTCGCGCCGTACGATCCCGGAAAGCAGGACTACACGGCGATCATGAAGCCGCCGAGCGCCGCTCACCTCCTCGGCACCGACAACCTCGGGCGGGATGTCCTCACGCGCGTCATCTACGGGGCGCAGGCGTCGGTGCGCGTCGGCCTGATGGCGGTCACCCTGGCGCTCGTTCTGGGGACCATGATCGGACTCCCTTCCGGGTACTTTGGCGGCTGGGTCGACAAGGTCATCATGGGGCTTATGGACGCCCAGTTGGCCTTCCCGGGGCTGGTGCTGGCCCTGGGGATCACCGCCGCGCTCGGGCCAGGGCTGAACAACCTGATCGTCGCGATCGGCATCACCGCAACCCCGACGTTCGGGCGCCTCTTACGGGCGCAGGTGCTGACCCTCCGCGAGCGCGAGTTCATCCAGGCTGCCCGGTGCATCGGTTCGAGCGACCTGCGGATCGCGCTGCGCCACATCCTGCCGAACGCCGTCAGCCCGCTGATCGTGCAGTTCTCGGTCGCGGTCGGCGCGGCGATTCTGACGGAGGCCAATCTCAGCTTCCTGGGGCTGGGCGTCCAGCCGCCCGCGCCAAGCTGGGGCTCCATGCTGCGCGAGGGGTACGGCTTCATGGACCGGGCCATGTGGTTCCCACTCTCGGCTGGCACGGTCATCACGCTCACGGTGCTCGGTGCAAGCTTCCTGGGCGATTCCCTGCGCGACCTGTTCGACGTGCGGGCGCGGGCCGACGTCTTGTAGCTCTGTGCGCCCGATCGGCGCCTCGGAGAGCGGGCCGGCCGCGCGAGCGCCGGCCCGCTCACTCTGTCTCATGCTGGCCGTCCAAACGCATCTGCGCGCGGCCTGCCAACGAGCGGGCGTTCGTAGCGGATCGGCCGGCCCGGCGCCCGTCGGCGCACAAGAAATGGTCCGTTTGGCCGATGTTCCCGCCCCGGGATGCACGTAGCCTTCGATCAGATGACCATCCTCCGGTCGTCTGAGTTTGGGCCTGCCCTCCAGGCCTGACTCATCGGGTCGCGCACGTGCAGCGCTCGCTGTTCACTGGCCGACCGTATCCCACTGCTTTCAACACGTTCAGCTTCGGGTGGTGGACGGTGCGCCAGCACCGCGTCTTTCGGTGCAGCGGCGTGCCTCCCCGGGAGGATCACGTTGAATCAAGACGATGGATCTGTCGGTGCTCTGAGTCACGTTCGGGTTCTTGACCTTTCTGACGAGAAGGGCGTCTACGCCGCCAAGCTCCTGGCCGACCTGGGAGCTGACACGATCAAGGTCGAGCCGCCGGGTGGCGATCTGACGCGTCAGTTCGGCCCGTTCGTGGACGACGTCCCCGATCCAGCCAGGAGCCTCTTCTTCTTCCACTACAACACGAACAAGCGCGGGATCACGCTCGACGTCGAGCGTGCCGAGGGCAGACGGCTCCTGCTCGAGCTTGTGCGTCGCGCAGACATCCTGATCGAGAGCTTTCCGCCCGGCTTCCTGGCCGGCCTGGACCTGGCCTATGCGGACCTGGCGCGGATCAACCCGGGTCTGGTGATGGCCTCCATCACGCCGTTCGGGCAGCACGGCCCCCATGCCCACTACAAGGGGTCCGATCTCGTGGCCTGGGCCATGAGCGGCTACATGGCGATCATGGGCTACGAGGATCTCAGCCTGCCGCCGCTGACCGTGCCCTTCCTCCAGTGCTGCCACACAGCCGGCTACTACGCGGCGACCACCGCCCTTGCGGCCGTCCTCTACCGCGCGACGACCGGACGCGGCCAGCACATCGACGTGTCGATGCAGGAAGCGATGGCCACCATGTCGGAGACGCCGAACGTCTTCTACAGCATGGACGAGGTCGTCCTGACGCGCCAGTGGGGCTACAACGGCGATCCGAGCGGGCTGCGGGTCTTCCGCTCCAAAGACGGCTACGTCGATATGGGCCTGGGGCCGTTTCGGCGCGATATCTGGCCCCGCTGGATGACCTGGATGGACGCCGACGGTCAGCTCGGTGACCTGGGTGACGAACGGTGGCTGGATCGCGAGTGGGGCATGGCGCACTGCGACCAGATGTATGGACAGGTCGAAGCGTGGACGACGACCCGGACCGGCTACGACCTCTTCAACGAGGCGCAGACACGTCGGCTGGAAGTCGCGCCGGTCAACGACATCCCGGCCGTGTTGGCGGACCCGCAGCTCAACGCCAGGGGCTATTTCGTCCAGGTGCCGCACCCCGAGCTTGACCGAACAGTCACCTACGCCGGGGCGCCCTACGACCTCCACGGGACGCCCTGGAGCATCCGGAGGCGAGCGCCGCTGCTGGGCGAGCACAATCGCGAGATCTACCTGGGCGAGCTTGGCCTCACCGAGCAGGCTCTGCAGGAGCACCGCGAGCACGGCGTGATCTGACCGCTGGCTGACTGCCCACGCATCCACGATGGGCAGAAAGGGGACAGGAGCATGGTTCCTACTGGTCCTCTCCAGGGCATCCGCGTCATGGACTTCGGCTGGGTCGTCGCCGGGCCTCGCTGTGGGAAGACGCTTGCCGACCTGGGGGCAGAGGTGATCCGGATCGAGGGACGCGGCCGGATCGACACGTTCCGCCAGGGTGGCGGATTCGTCGATGGCAAGGAGCTTGCGCCGGGCGGGCGCTTCAAGGAGATCAACCGAAACAAGGTCGCCATCACGCTGAACATGCGCCATCCGAAGGGGCTTGAGATCGCCAGGAAGCTGCTCGCGATCAGCGATGTCGTGATCGAGAACTTCACCTCGGGCGTCATGGACCGCTGGGGCTTCGGCTACGACGTGATGAAGGAGATCAACCCGGGCGTGGTCTACGTGAGCATGTCCGGCTACGGGCACTCCGGCCCCTACGAGCATTACGTCAGCCACGGGCCGATTGTGCAGGCGCTCGCAGGCTTCACCCACTGCACGGGCCTGCCGGATCGGCGGCCGGTCGTCATGGGCGCATACGCTGACTTCATCGGGGGCGCGTCGGCAGCCTTCGCCGTCGTCGCGGCGCTGGCGCACCGCCAGCAGACCGGACTCGGGCAGTACGTCGATCTCGCCCAGTACCAGGCCATTGCCGCTACGACCGGCACCGCCGTCCTGGACTACACCGTCAACGGGCGCGCGGCCCAGCGCATCGGCACCGGCAGCTACCACCAGCAGGCTGCGCCGTACGGACCGTACCGCTGCGCCGGCGAGGATCGCTGGTGCGCGATCGCCGTGACCACCGAGGCGGAGTGGGAGGCGTTTCGCGCCGCGCTTGGTGCGCCGGCCTGGACCCGGGACCAGCGGTTCGCGACGATGGCCGACCGGGTGGGCAATCGAGCGGCCCTTGATGAGCGGGTGACGGAGTGGACTCGTCAGCACAGCCCCGACGAGGTCATGTACCTGCTGCAGAAGGCCGGCTGCCCAGCCGCTGCCGTCCAGAACGCGGTGGACATGGCCCGCGATCCACACCTGCACGCGCGCGGCTTCTGGGAGTACCAGCAAGACCCACAGCTCGGCACCCAGCGGTTCGAAGGCGTCCCCGGCAGGCTCTCCGAGACGCCAGGCCGTGTGCGCCGGCCCGCGCCCCAGGTCGGGGAGCACAACGACTACGTCTACGGATCGCTGCTCGGGATGGACGAGCATCAGATCCAGCAGTACGCCGAGGAGGGCGTCTTCTAGGGAGACGAGCATGGCAGCGACAACACCCCAGGCCTATCAGTACGCCCTGTACGAGAAGCGCGACCACACCGCGATCATCACGATCAATCGGCCCGAAGTGCTGAATGCCCTGAGCTACCCTGCCAACGAGGAGCTGTACGACATCTGGACCGACGTCATGGAGGATCCCGACATCTGGACGGCGATCCTGACCGGCGTCGGCGACCGGGCCTTCTGCGCGGGCGCTGACATCAAGTACATGGCGTCGCTCACCGAGCGCCCCTCGTCGGGCGCGCGCGAGGCCAGCGACTCGCGCATCCAGTTCGCCGGCTTCGTCCATCGGCAGATCAACAAGCCGATCATCGCCGCCGTCAATGGCTACTGCCTGGGCGGCGGCCTGGAGACGGCGATGGCCTGCGACATCGTCATTGCCTCCGAGACCGCCCGCTTCGGCACCCCGGAGATCAAGAACACCGGCGGGTACCCATCCTCGGGCGGCGTTCATCGGCTGCCCCGCCACGTGCCGCGCAAGATCGCGATGCAGATGCTGCTGACCGGCGACCACATCACGGCCGAGGAGGCGCTGCGGTACGGCCTGATCAACAAGGTCGTGCCGCTCGATCGCGTGATGCCCGAGGCGATAGCGCTCGCGGACCGCATCAACGAGCGCCCGCCCGTGGCGGCCAGGGTGATCAAGGAGCTGGTCAACCGGAGCCTGGACCTGCCGCTGGAGTTCCCGGTCGATACGCGCCTGAGCGCCTGGGATCTGGACGACCTCGTGGGCGGCAAGATCCGCGACTCCGAGGACTGGCAGTCCCGTGAGGGGCCGCGCGCGTTTGTCGAGAAGCGGAAGCCCGTCTGGAAGGGTCGGTAGCAGCCGGCCTGCCACGCGGACGTGCAGACCGCGTCGTGGCAGAAACGAGGAAAGCCATGCCAGACCAGATAGAGACCGATGTCCTGGTTGTCGGTGCGGGCGGGGCCGGCATGCGCGCCGCCTACGAGGCCAGCCTGGCCGGGGCGCGGGTGTTGGTCGCCGTCAAGGGGCGATTCGGGGCTATCGGGACGCGCGGCGCGGGCGGCACCGCCGCCGCGATCTCCGAGCGGGGTGGAATCAAACGCATCGGCGCGCCGAACCGGACGCCGGAGGAGCGCCTCGACCCCGATCAGGTGTACGAAGACGTGATCCAGTGTGGGCTCGGCCTGGCCGATCCGAAGCTCGTCCGCGTCCTGGTCGAGGACGCGCCAGCAACGCTTCGCCAGCTCGAAAGGTGGGGGCTGGTGCCAAGCTTCGCCGAGGGCTACGGCGCGGGCACACACGGCGTGCCGATCTCGATGGCGTTGCAGCGAACGATCCAGAACAGCGACGTGGTCGTGCGGAACCGTACCGCCGTCTGCGAGCTGCTCGTGCGGGACGGGGCCTGCGTCGGGGCGCTGGCCGTCGACGAGACGACTGGCGAGACCGTCACCATCAAGGCCGGGTCCACCATCCTGGCGACCGGCGGGCTTGGCCGGACGTACTGGCGAAACTTCCACCCCTCGTGCGTGACCGGCGACGGCTACGCGCTCGGGTACCGCGCCGGCGCGCAGTTGTTCAACCTGGAGTTCCACCAGATCTTCATCGAGACCGTCGCGCCCAGCATCAACCTCGTCCACACCTGGCTGTGGGAGTCGTATCCGAGCCTGACCAACGCGGCCGGTGAGGAGATCCTGGAGCGGTACACCCCAGCCGGGGTGGACCCGCGCGAGTGCATGGATCAGCGCCGCCTGCACAACCCGTTCAGCACGCGCGATCCGTACTCTCGCTACATCGACGTGGCGATGGCGGGCGAGGTCAAGGCCGGACGCGGCACGCCGAGCGGCGGCGTCTACGTGACGATCCAGGATGCCGAGCGCCAGATCCGGCCCGACTTGCTGGACTGGTACCGCTATCGCGGCGTGCACTGGGACACGGGGCCGGTAGAGATCAGCGTCGGCCACCACTGCAGCGACGGTGGCCTGCGTATCGACACTGACGCGCAGACGACGGTGCCGGGCCTGTTCGCGGCCGGCGAGCTGGCGGCCGGGCCGCATGGCGCTGACCGCATGGGCGGGAACATGCTGCTGGCGTCCCAGGTCTTCGGTGCGCGGGCCGGCCGGGCCGCGGCAGCGCATGCCCGGGCCAACGGGCCGGTGTCGCTCGACGCGACGCGGCTGGCCGAGCAGGAAGCCACCCTCAGTGCGCCGGGCGAAGGCGATCTGCCGGTCGCGGACACCGTCAACACGCTCGGACGCGTGGTCTGGGATGAGCTGCTGGTCGGGCGCACTGCCGAGGGCTTGCGGCGGGCACAGCGCGAGATCGCCCGGATTCGCGCCGAGGACCTGCCGCGCCTGCTGATCCAATCGCCGCTGGACCGGGTCAGAGCGTCCGAGCTGCGAAACGGACTCCAGGCCGCCGAGCTGGTGGCGCACGCGGCGCTGACGCGGCAGGAGAGTCGAGGCGGGCATCACCGCGCGGACTTCCCGAGCCAAAACGATGCCGAGTGGCTCAAGGTCATCGTCGTGCAGGACCGCGACGGCGAGATCCACTCCAGCTTCTGGGCAGTTGATCCGGCGTGGCGGCCACGCTCGACGGACATGTTCGGTCGACGGTGGGGGTGACACCTGGGCTGGCACGATCTCGAATCCACGCAGACGCGCCCCGCGGCGCACCCTCTCCCGAGCATGAGCCGCTGAACGCGGACTCCCCAACGGGGTGAATCGCACCCACCGAGGCAGCATCGGCCCGACCGCGCATGGCGGCGTTTCTGCTGGGAAATGGGCCGTTTGGCCGATGCTCCTCAAGGTGGTGCGACCTACGTTTGGGGAGTCGTGACGCCGGACTGGACTGCCGTCCGGTGTCTCCGTGTGGGTGCTGCTGGCCAACGCGGCGGCCAGCAATCCGATCGATCAGGGACGATCGAGGAGAGGGACCACGATGCAAGGCGATGATGCTTTGGTGGATGGGCGCATGACGCGCCGACGATTGCTCGTACGGTCGGTCCAGGTGGCGGGGGCCGGTCTCGCAGCAACCTTGTTGGGGGCGTGCGGCCAGCAAGCGCCGGCGGCCGCACCGAAGCCGGCCGAGCCGGCAAAGCCGGCCGCCCCGGCCGCGACGACCGCCCCGGCGGCTGCTGCCAAGCCGGCAGAGGCGGCGAAGCCGGCGGAGGCTGCCAAGCCGGCTGCTCCCGCCGCGGCCGCTCCGGCCCAGGCTGCGCCGCCCTCGAAGCCGGCCGGCGGGTCCGGTGGCACGCTGCGGGTCGGCCACATCGCCAACCCGTCGCAGCTCGATCCGCACCGCTCGGTGGCCGGCTTCGACAAGCACGTCAGCCTCTCCATCTACGACCCGCTGGTTGGGATGGACCGCAGCCTGCGGCTCGTGCCGGGCCTCGCCGAATCCTGGGACTCGCCAGACCTGACGAACTGGACGTTCAAGCTGCGGAAAGGCGTCAAGTTCCACGATGGAACGGACTTCAACGCTGCCGCCGTCAAGTTCAACATCGACCGAATCAAGGATCCCGCCACCAAGAGTCCGCTGGCTGGCCAGGTGGCCGTCATCGACCGCGTCGAGGTCGTGGACGACTACACGGCGAAGCTGATCACCAAGTCACCGTACGCCAACCTGCCGGCGCTGCTCGCGGATCGCCACGGCTACATCAACTCGCCGGCAGCGGTTCAGAAGGCCGGGGCAGACTATGGCGTGACGTCCGTCGTGGCGACCGGGCCGTTCAAGTTCGTCGAGTGGCGCCAGAACGACAAGGTGATCCTTGAGAAGAACACGAGCTACTGGGATCCGGCCCGGCCCAAGCTCGACCGCATCGAGATCAGCGTCATCGTTGACGACAATGTCCGCCTGGCGAATGCGAAGACCGGACAGCTCGACGCGATCTACTCGCTGGCGTTCAAGGACATCCAGCCGCTCAGAAGCGACAAGTCGCTCCAGTTGACCGAGGCGCCCGGGCTGGCGTTCTGGAACGTGTACATCCATGCCCAGAACCCGCCGTTCAACAACCCCGCGCTTCGGCAGGCCTGGGCCTACACCATCGACCGCGAAGCGATCCTCCAGGCAGCCGCGTTCGGTTCCGGCACGGTCGCGAACACGGTCTTCTCGCCGGCGTTCGGGGACTACTATCAGAAGGATCTGAAGCCGCTCCCGCGCGACCTCGACATGGCGAAGAAGAAGCTGGCCGAGGGCGGCCAGCCGAACGGCTTCGAGTTCGAGTTCGTCGCCATCAACGTCGGGCCGTACCAGACGATTGCCCAGATCCTCCAGGCTCAGGCCGCCGAGGTCGGGATCAAGGCGAACATCAACGTGATGGACGACGCGGCCTGGTCCGTGCGTAACAACACGACCTGCGATGTGATGGCCGGCCAGAGTATCTGGACCGGCCGGATCGACCTGGATTCGACCCTCGGCAACATGTTCGATCCCGAGGGATCATCCTGCAAGGGCGGGCGGTACTCGATACCCGAAGCGACCGACTTGATTCGAAAGGCGCGGGGAGCCAAGACGGTCCCGGAGCGGCAGCAGATCTACCAGCAGATCGGCAAGCTGGCCGTCGACAACGTCATGGATCTCCAGCTTGTCTATCCGTCCACCAGCGTCCTGCTCTCGTCGAAGGTCGGCGGATTCCAGGTCTGGAGCGACGGCTTCATGCGCTGGGACGAGGTGACCATCCAGGGATAGCAGGCTCGTTCAAGCGCCCGATTCCGTAGCCTGGGGCCTGTTCCCTGCCCGTGCTCACGTGCAGCGGGTGGGCGACAGACCCCCAGACTACGACGTCTGCTTCTTGCGAGCATCTCGTCTCTGCCTGCGGCAGCAGCGCCGCGAGGAGGCACTCTTCTATGCCGAGAGCCATCAGGCGAGTTGTCACGGGGCACACGCCCGGCGGACGCTCGACCATCGTCATGGATGGCCCCGCCCCACAGGTCAGGCGGCGCTCGCACCCGGATGCTGGCAGCACCGTGCTCTGGGTCACCGACCGCGCGCCGGCATCGAACGTCGACGAAGCCGACGCCGCGCCGGCCGGCGTGGTCAACCCCGTACCGCCGCCCAGCCCCGGCGGCACCCTGCTGCGTATCGTCGACTACGTCCCGGCCAGCCAGGCAGCCGATGCGGCCTCCGACATGATCGGCGTCAACCATGCGCCAGACCGTGAGGCGAAGCACGCTGGCTTTCACCAGACGCACACGGTGGACTACGCCATCGTTCTGGAGGGCGAGATCTGGGCGGTGTTGGAAGAGGCCGAGACCCTGCTCACGGCCGGCGATGTGCTGATCCAGCGGGCCACGTACCACGCCTGGGAGAACCGCTCCGACCGGCTCTGCCGGATGGCGTTCATCCTCATCGATGCGGAGCCGCTGCCGACGCCCACCTGAACCTCTGACCGAGGTTCCAGGTCGGCCAGAGAGGATTGGGAGCCAGCGGCGCCGACGTGCAGGCGCCATCTCCTCTGTCGATGGCCATGAGATGTGCTCAGCAAGTCGAACCTGGGTCGCGTCGCCGACCGGTCAGCGCGCCGCGGACGGACAACATGGGCCGTTTGGCCGATGTTTGGCGGTGCGCTCGGGCCTACGTTGGGTGCATCGAGACGCTGGGACGATGACGTTCCGGCGATGTCCTTCTGGGTCGCGCTGGTGATCTGAGCAGCGGCCCGTTCGATCGCAGGTGATCGAGGAGTATCGCGATGCAGGGCAAGGATGCCATGGCACATCGTCACGTCTCGCGCCGACGGCTGCTCGTGATGTCGGTCCAGGTGGCCGGCGCGGGCCTGGTAGCCGGATTGCTGAGTGCGTGCGGCCAGCAGGCGCCGGCCGCGCCCCCCAAGCCGGCGGAAGCGCCGAAGCCGGCTGCCCCCGTTGCGACGACCGCCCCGGCGGCAGCGGCCAAGCCAGCGGAGGCGGGCAAGCCAGCGGAAGCTGCGAAGCCGGCCGCGCCAGCCGCCGCCGCGCCAGCCGCCACCGCACCGATCCAGGCTGCGCCGGCCTCGAAGCCGGCCGGCGGGGCAGGCGGGACGCTGCGCGTCGGGCACTTCTCCAACCCGTCGAATCTTGACGGCCATCGCGCGGTGGCAGGCTTCGACGAGCATGTCAGCAGGGCCGTGTTCGACGCACTCGTCGGTACGGACCGTGGCTTGCGGCTCACGCCGGCGACGGGGCTGGCGGAGTCCTGGGACTCGTCGGACCTGATCAACTGGACGTTCAAGCTGAAGAAGGGCATCAAGTTCCACGACGGCACCGACTTCAACGCCCAGGCCGTCAAATTCAACGTCGACCGGATCAAAGACCCGGCCACCAAGAGCCCGCTGGGTGGGCAGGTGGCCATCGTCGACCGCGTCGAGGTGGTCGACGACTACACGGCCAGGATGGTGACGAAGTCGCCGTACGCCAACCTGCCGGCCCTGTTCGCGGGCCGCAGCGGCTTCATCAACTCGCCGGCGGCCGTCCAGAAGGCCGGCACTGACTACGGTGTCACCGCGATGGTGGGGACCGGGCCGTTCAAGTTCGTGGAGTGGCGGCAGAACGACAAGATCCTGCTGGAGAAGAACATCAGCTACTGGGACCCGGCCCGGCCCAAGGTCGATCGCGTTGAGTTGAGCATCATCCCGGACGACAACGTCCGCCTCGCCAACGTGAAGACCGGCCAGCAGGACGCCACCTACTCTATCGCCTTCAAGGACATCCAGCCGCTCCGAACCGACAGGTCGCTCAAGCTCATCGAGGCGCCGGGCCTTCAGGCCTGGAACCTCGTCCTCCACGGCCAGAACGAGCCGTTCAAGAGCCTGGCGCTGCGCCAGGCCCTGGCCTACACCATCGACCGCGAAGCCATCCTCCAGGCCGCCGGGTTCGGGTCCGGGACCGTGGCCAACTCGATGATCACGCCCGGCCTGTCGGACTACCACCAGAAGGATCTGAAGCCACTGCCGCGCGACCTGGACATGGCGAAGAAGAAGCTGGCTGAAGGTGGCAAGCCGAACGGGTTCGAGTTTGAGTACGTTGCCATCAACATCGGGCCGTTCCAGACCATCGCCCAGATCGTGCAGGCCCAGGCCGCCGAGGCCGGCATCAAGGCGAACATCGTGGTGATGGACGACGCCGCGTGGTCGGTGCGGAACAACACGACCTGCGACGCCCAGGCCGGCCAGACCGTCACGATCAACCGCCTCGATCTGGATTCGTCGTTCGCCAATGTGCTCGACCCGGATACCTCGGCATGCAAAGGCGGACGCTTCAACGTTCCCGAGGTCACCGAACTGGTCCGCAAAGCGCGCGGCATCAAGGAGCTGGCCGCGAAGCAGCAGATCTACGCCCAGATCGCAAAGCTGCAGATCGAGAACGTCATGGACATTCAACTCGTCTACCCCAGCACGAGCGTCGTGCTGACGCCGAAGGTCGGCGGCTTCGACGTGTGGGGCGACGGCTTCATGCGCTGGGATGAAGTGACCATTCAAGGCTAGCGCGTTCGCGGGGCCACGTTCCTGGCCGCATCCTCCAGCGTGGCGGCCAGGAGTGAGCATGGTGCATACCTGTCACCTGCCCGTCAGCCGTGGAGTCTGGGCCCACTCAGGAACGAAGGATGAGCACGTGACAGCAGCGCCCATCGGATTTGCGGTCCTCGGGACGGGGATCATCGCCGAAGTCCACCGGCAGGCCATCGCGATGAACGCCGATGCTGGCGCTCGACTGGTGGCCGTCGGGCACTACGACCCGGCGCGGTTTGCCGAGATTGGCCGGCGTTTCGGGGTTCCTTGCGTGAGCGAAGCGGATCTGCTGGCGTTGCCAGACGCGGACGTCGTGTGCCTCGCAACGCCGAGCGGACAGCATGCTGAGCAGACCATCGCGGCGGCGGCGGCCGGCAAGCACGTGCTGGTCGAGAAGCCGCTGGCGCTCAGCCTCGCCGATGCTGACGCGATGATCGCGGCGTGCGACCGGGCCGGGGTTCGCCTCGGTGTGTTGCTCCAGCGCCGGGCCGAGCCGCTCTTCCGACAGGTCTACGAGGCGATCCGCGCCGGGGACCTGGGCGAGATCACCATGGCTTCCGTCTGTATGCCGTATCACCGGCCCCAGGCCTACTACGACCAGGCCGCCTGGCGCGGGACCTGGGAGCAGGACGGCGGCGGCGTCCTGATGAACCAGGGGATCCATTTCGTGGATCTCCTGCTCTGGCTGATGGGCGCCGATCCGGTGCAGATCACGGCGCGGGCGGCCACGCTCCAGCGGCAGATCGAGGTTGAGGACACCGTCGTGGCGGCGCTCGAGTTCTCGAACGGGGCCCTCGCCACCCTCTCCGCGACCTCGACAGCGCCGCCCGGATTTCGTCAGCGTGTCGAGGTGTACGGGACGGCCGGTGCGATCCAGCTCGAAGGCGATGCCGTCGTCCGCTGGGAGACTGCGCGCGGGGCAGGCCCGGATTCCGGCGATTCAGCAGGCGCGGCTGCCGACGTCGCCGCGCCGCCCGCGTCGGCGTTCCCGACCGCCGGGTCGCAGTCGCCAGTGGCGCACGCCGAGCTGATCCGCGATTTCGTGGCGGCCCTGCGGGATGGCCGCCCCCCTGCTGTGGATGGGCGCGAGGGCCGGCGGAGCGTGGCTGCCGTGCTTGGCATCTACGAGGCGGCCGGGCTGCTGCCTCGCCCGGGGTGACGTCGCTCGGCCCGCGGTGACGTCGCTCGGCCCGGGGCACTGACCGCGCCCCGGGCCGTCGAACCGACATCCTCTCGCTGCCCGCGGTCCTTGTCTAGCCCCTGGCGCGGCGATCCAGGGCGATTGCAGATTGGGCGGGTCGTGCAGCGTCGTCGGGGCCTGATGAGGATTGACGAATTGCCGTGATAAAGGCCCTCACCCCCCGACCCCCTCTCCCTGTGCGCGGGAGAGGGGGAGGCACACAAGAGGTACGTCTCCCCCTCTCCCGCGCACAGGGAGAGGGGGTCGGGGGGTGAGGGCCTTCAGGCTGACGGACGGGTGCCACGCAGGTTTCGTCGTAGCTTTAGTTCAGACCGAGTACAGGCGCACCGCTGTCGGATCGAGCGCCAGCCCCAGGCCCGGGCGGTCCGGGTACGGCGACCACATGCCGTCCTTCGGCTCGGGGAACTCGGTGTACCAGATGCGGTCGCCTTCCTCGGTCTGGCTCAGGTACTCCACCACCTTCAGATTCGGCGTGGCGCAGGCCAGGTGCAAGTGGATGACCTGATAGGCGTGGGGCGCGACCGGCAGGTTGAACGCGTGCGCCATGTGCGCCACCTTCAGCCACTCGGTCACCCCGCCCACCCGGCCCACGTCCGGCTGCACGATGTCGGCCCCGCCGCGACTGATCAGCTCCTTGAAGCCGTACTTCGAGAACTCAAGCTCGCCGCTCGCGACCGGGATGGAGGTCGCCTTGCTGATGGCGGCCAGCCCGTCGATGTCGTCGGCCATGACCGGTTCCTCGAACCAGCCGACGTTGTACTGTTCGAAGCGCTTCGCCATCGCGATGGCCTGCTTCGCGTAGTAGCCGCCGTTCGCGTCGAGGTAGATCTCGACATCGTCCCCGAGCGCTTTCCGGACAGCCGCCAGCCGCTTCACGTCCTCGGCCTCCGACTTGCCGAAGTCTTTCGCCACCTTCATCTTGACGCGCGGGATGCCCCGCTCGACGTAACTCAGCTGCTCTTTGACAAGCTCGGCTTCGGTGTAGTTCGTCCAGCCGCCCGAGCCGTAGATCGGCACCGTGTCCGTGTAGGGGCCGAGCAGGCGGTAGAGTGGGACCCCGAACGCCTTCGCCTTCAGATCCCAGAGGGCGATATCCACCGCCGAGATGGCGTTGAACGCGACGCCCTTCCGCCCGAAGCCCCGCACGCGCCAGAACATGTCGTCCCAGAGCTTCTCGTGGCAGAGCGGATCCTGGTCGATCAGCAGTGGCTTCAGCGAGCGCTCGATCACGGTGCGGGCGTTCGGCTCGGTGATGCCGAGTCCTTCCAGACCGTCGTCAGTCTTGATGTGGACAAACAGGGCTGCCCGCCCGGGCGACGGATGCCGAATTGTGGCATCCAGGTTCGGGGCCAGGTGGGGCGCGTGCAGATGGGTCGTCGTCACGTCGACGATACGCATGAGACCTCCAGCAGTGGATGGGTCACGATTACTGTACGAGCCGGCCGAGTCAAGAGCAGCGGCGCCGCGCTCCAGCGTACGCCGTGGGACACGCCTCGAAACGTATGGCTGCCGCGGATCTGGAGCATCGGCCAAACGGACCATTGACGTGTCCTGGCGGCGACGCTGGCGCGTTACGGCAAATCGTCCTCACCTTGCAGGCGATCAGCGTCAACTGAGGTGCGCAGCCTCAAGATGGGCCGAATGGCCGATACCTTCGGCCGACACCTCCACTACCCTGGAAGCGGCCCGTTCATCCTGCCGCGCGTCCGCTGTGCTACGCGGAGGCCGGCAAAGAGCCCGGTCGATGAGACACGCGGCGATGACGCCGTGTGCCCGGAGAGGAGGCGCACGCCGGCGTCTTCCGCTTCGCGCGGAGCCGAGCATTGCCTCCGACCTCGTGACGACCAACATCCTCGGAGTAGAGTGCGATGAAGTATGACCATATTGTGCTCGGTGCAGGCTCGGCCGGCGCCATCGTCGCCGCGCGGCTGAGCGAAGATCCGCGGCGTTCGGTGCTCCTCGTCGAGGCGGGACCGGACTATCCCAGCATCGAGCACCTGCCGGAAGAGGTGCGGATCGGCTTCGCCACCGGCACTGACATCGCGACGAGCGCCCACAACTGGCAGTTCAAGGGGCGCGGCACCCCCGCTGCGACGGCCATCAACATCCCGCGTGGCAAGGTCACCGGCGGATCGAGCGCCATCAACGGCCAGGTGTTCCTGCGCGGCATCCCCGAGGACTACAACCTCTGGTCCCAGTGGGGCAACGACGAATGGAACTACGAGCGATGCTTCGACTCCTTCAAGAAGCTTGAGACCGATCTCGACTACGGCGAGACGGACATCCACGGCGGCAGCGGCCCGATCCGGGTGCGCCGCTTCAAGGAATCGGAATGGCACCCGGATCAGAAGGCGTTTCGTGACGCCTGCGTCGATGCCGGGTTCTCCTACGTCCCCGATCACATCGACCCGAACTCGACGGGCGTCGGGCCGATCCCGCTGAACAACCCTGACGGCATCCGCTGGAGCACGGCGGTCGGCTATCTGATGCCGAATCAGCACCGGCTCAACCTGACGATCCGGCACAGCTGCATGATCCAGAGGCTGCTGTTCGAGGGCAACCGCTGCGTGGGCGTCGAGGTTGAAAGTGGCGGCGAGCGCTTCAAGGTCTACGGCGAGGAGATCATCCTCAGCGCCGGCGCGATCGGCTCGCCCCAGATTCTGATGCTCTCTGGCGTCGGTCCGCGAGATCATCTGGCCGAGCTTGGCATCCCCGTCGTCCACGATCTGCCCGGCGTCGGCCAGAACCTGCGCGACCATCCGATGATCTTCGTGTCGTGGAAGGTCAAGCCGGACTACAAGCAGGATCCGTATGCGCCGCGCATCCAGTTGATGTTGCGCTGGACCTCCGAGGGCTCGCCGCTCTGGAATGACCTCATCATGTACATGTCGTCGTTCGCGTCCGAGCGGCCGGAGCGTGGCGGCGACCGCATGGTGCCCACGGGGATCCGCGTGCACCCAACGCTGAACCTGGCGATGAGCAAGGGTGAGCTGCGTTTGCAGTCCACGGACCCCAACGTCCAGCCGATCCTCGACTACCGCTACATGGAAGATGAGTTCGACCGCCGCCGCATGCGCGAGATGATCCGCACGGCTGCCCGGCTGTTCGAGCATCCGTCATTCGCCAACATCGTGTCCCGGCGCAACGAGCCGACCGACGCGGAGCTGGCCGACGACGACCTGCTTGACGCATTCATCGCCCGCGACATCACCACGGGGCAGCACACCTGCGGCACCTGCAAGATGGGGCCGGCGTCTGACCCGCTGGCCGTGGTCGATCAGTACGGCAAGGTGCATGGCCTCGAAGGTCTGCGGGTGGTGGACGCCTCGATCATGCCGGATGTCCCACGGGCCAACACCAACGTCACCTCGATGATGATCGGTGAGCACGTGGCGGACTTCATCCGGCAGGGAAAGTAGCGCCTCGTGCGCTCGACGCCACGCACGGCCCTCGCGGTCAGGCTGCAACGCCCAACGGAGCGGGTGGTTCATCGGTGGACCACCCGCTCCGTGCACAATCGAGGGTGACCGTCTCGGCATGCCCTCAATGGCCCTCAATGGCCCTCACCCCCCGACTGCCCGTCTTACCGCGTTCTGCGAACGCCAACGAACGTACGATTGCCTCCAGGACGATTGCATGTTCATTGGTGTCCCCGAAGCATCATGGAACGGGCGGTCGGGGACTGAAGTCCCCGCCTACCGTCACGCCGTCGCTGCGCGACGGCCGCCGGGAATGCCAGGCACTGGTGCGACTGGCGCGTCGCGCAGCGACTGCAGGATGGTAGGCGGGGCTTTCAAGCCCCGACGCGGCGGCACGACGCGCTCAACATACAATCGCCCTGCGATTGCCTCGGGTCCACAAGCCGCGATGGGACCGCATGACCTACTATGCGGGGCCAGCGAGGGAGCGAAGGCGTGACCACGAGACTGGGACTGGTGCTGCTCTCAGGGGGCCTCGACTCGACGACCGTGGCGGCGATGGCCGTTCGCGACGGGTACGCCCTCTCGGCGGTGACGGTCCACTATGGCCAGGCCCACGCCCGCGAGGTCGAGTCCGCGCGGCGCGTGGCCGAGGCGCTCGGGATCGACCAGCGCGTGGTGGATCTGACGTTCTTCAAGGATCTGGCGTGGTACTCGGCGCTCACCCACCCGGAGCGGTTCGAACTGCCAGCCGAACGCTCCGTGGAGCAGATGGCGGCCGACATCCCCATCACCTACGTGCCGTTGCGGAACACGCTGTTCGTGACGCTGGGGGCGGCGTTCCTCGAAAGCGAGGCGCTGGATGCCATCGAGCGGCGCGGGGTCGAGCCGGGCCAGATCGAGGCGCGGCTGTTCATCGCCGCGAACGCGCTCGACTACAGCGGATACCCGGACTGCCGGCCGGAGTTCTATGCGGCGATGACCGAGACGCTGCGCCTGGGGAGCAAGCTGGGAACGCGGTACGGCATCTCGATCCAGGTCGAGACGCCGCTCATTGCGATGACGAAGGCCGATATCGTGCGGGCCGGCGTGGCGGCGCGTGCGCCACTGGAGCACACCTGGAGCTGCTACCAGGGCGGCTCCCAGCCGTGCGGACGCTGCGACTCCTGCCTGCTGCGCCAGAAGGGCTTCGCCGAGGCGGGGGTCGCTGACCCGGCCCTCGGGGGACGGCGCGCCGTCTGAGCGCCCGCGATGGATGGCAGAGGGGCGGTCTCCTTCCGTACAACCACAGCGCTCGCGCTGGCCGGTTGGCGCTGGCCGGCTGGCGCGTGTTGGGAACGGGAATACCGCGACGCCTCGCGGCTGTACGTGTCGCGGTGGGGACGAGCGCGGATGATGATGCGGAAGGAGAGTTCGTGTCGGGCGATCAGCCTGCCGCGCACGCGTTGACCTACCCGCTTCAGGGTGGCTTCGTCGTCAACTGGCTCGTGGCCGGGCCGTCGACCGGCGCCGTCGCCGCCGACTGGGAGGATGGCCCCGGCATCACTGGTGCGCCCGTCGAGCGCGGTCCGCTGGACACCGGCCTGTTCCAGGTGGGCGAGCAGCGTGGCGCCTGGGCCTACTACGCCTGCCCGGAAGACCGTGTCGTCGACCGATCTGGCGACCATCGTGCGGGGCTCGTGCTGCGATCCTGGGCGGCTGCCGATCTGGTCGTCGAGGCGGAGCAGTCTGCCACCGTCGAGTTGACGGCCTCGGGCGCGGCAGGGCTGTGGCTTGACGGCGCGGCCGTGCTGCGAGTCGAGCATGGCTCGGGAAGCGCGTCGGTGGCGCTCACGCCGGGCGTGCACGCGGTGATGGTCCGCTTCGAGGACGTGGCGGTCGGTGAGACCGCCCACACGGCAGCGCTCCGCGTGCAGGCCAGCGGCGTCCAGGTTCAGATCCCGACCCGCATCCCGGACCTCGGGCGGCGCGCTTCGTTCGAGCAACTCACCGCGCACACCTACCTGGATCGCGACGTCTACGAGGGCGGCGCGCCGATCCGTCTCTGCTGGCCCGAAGGCGAGCGGGCGTTCTGCCCCGCCCACGTCCGCCTGCACGGCACGGATGATGGCATCTTCGCCCTGGCCGACATCGCTGGCATGCCGGGCGACGCCACCGAGCTTGGGTACGCGGTGCAGCTGCCGGCCGGCCCCATGCGTGCATCGCTGAGCCCTTCGCCAGACGAGGTCTACCTGCATCACACGCGCGTCTGGCGCGATCTCCCGTTCTGGTCGCTCGGGCGGCAGCAGTACGTCGCGCAGCCATCCGACGCCGACCTCCCGGCGCGCCGGCGCGAGGCGCTCCTGGCCATCGCCGAGCACGAGCGCTCCCCGTACGGCCAGATCGCGCGGATGGCGCTCGGCGTCTGGCAGGACGTCGACGCGGGTGTGCTCGTCCGGGCGTGCGAGCAGCCCGACGCGCCGCTGCTGCTGGCGCTGGTCGGGCTGGTGTGCCGGTTCGGGGCCGAGCCGGCCCTTGATGGAGAGGTCAGGGCTATCGTTGAGGAGGCCCTGCTGCAGGTCGAGCGGTGGCCCAGCCCGACCACTTCCACGGGCCGCATCCTCCTGCACGCTGCCAGACTGCTGGCCGGACAACGCTTTCCGGACCGGCTCTTTGCCGACGGTCTGTTGGGCACGCGGCGCCAGGCGGAGGGCGAGCGGCTGGCCCTGACCTGGATGGCGGACTTCGCCGCCTACGGCGCGACCAGTCCGGGGGACTCCGAGGCCATCGCATACGAGGCCGCCGCACTCGCCTCCCTGGCCGACCTCGCCGAGTCGCCGGCGGTCTACGAGCTGGCGGCCGTCTGCCTCGACAAGCTGCTGTACCTGCTCGCGCTCAGCTCGCGCCGGGGGGTGCTCTGCGCGGCAACGACGAGCGCCCCGCCGAGCGTGGCCATCAGCGGACTGCTCCAACCGACCGCGCCGATCAGTCGGCTGCTGTGGGGTGTCGGCATCTACAATCAGCACCTGGCCGGCGTGCTCGCGCTGGCCCTCGCCACCGAGTACGAGCCGCCGGCCATCCTCGACGGCATCGCGCAGGACGCGCCAGCGGCCGTGTGGAGTCGGGAGCGGCACGCCCCGCCCGGTGCCGTGCCGACCAGTCTGGTGACGTACAAGACGCCGGAGTACGTCCTCTCGTCGCTGGCCGACGTGCCGCCCGGCGGCCCCGGCCGCACCGAGCAGCTCTGGCGCGCGACGCTGAGCCCGAGCGCCCTGGTCTTCGTCAACCAGCCGGCCTCGTCCAGCCGGTCCGACAGCCGCGTGCCGGCCTACTGGGCCGGGAACGCCCGCCTGCCCCGCGTCGGCCAGTGGCAGGATGCGCTGATCGCGATGCACCGTGTGTTCAGGACCGACCGCCTGCCGTTCACGCACGCCTACTTCCCGACGGCCGCCTTTGACGAGTACGTGGTGCGTGACGGCTGGGCGTTCGCGCGGGTCGGGGAGGGCTACCTCGCGCTGGCCTGCACGGCGGGTCTGGCGCTGACCACCGCCGGCCGCGATGCCCTGCGAGAGCTGCGGGCACCGCGGCTGGGCAGCCGGATCGGCCCGGTGGACGAGCGGGGCCCGGCCGGAGCAGGCGGCCCGGAAGGCGACGACGGCGGCCCAGAGGGCGACGGCAGCGGCCCAGAGGGCGACGGCAGCGGCCCAGAGGGCGACGGCAGCGCGGTACAGACGTGGCTCGTGCAGCTTGGGCGGGCTGCGCTCGACGGCGACTTTCCCGCGTTCCAGGCGGCCGTCCTGCAGTCGCCGTTCGACGTGGGCGACGACGGCAGCGTGTCCTGGACCACCATGCGCGGCGACACGTTCACCCTGGGCTGGGACCGGCCGCCGACGCTGAACGGCGCGCCGGTAGCTGGGCTCGAAGGCTCGCATCTCGACAGCCCCTACGCCGCCGCCACGCTGCCCTGCGCCGGCATCGACATCCGCCTGCACGAGGATATCTTGCGGCTGGATTTCATGACATCGTGATCGGGCTTGACAGGTATAGTACGGTGGTGGAAACGTTTCCAATGTTGCTGTCAGGCGTGCGGTGATGATCACCATTCGCGAAGTCGCAAAACGGGCAGGAGTCTCGGTCAGCACGGCATCACGGGCGCTCAACGATCGCGGTGAGGTCAGCAAGGATGTCCGCGCCCGGGTGCAGGCCGCTGCTTCCGAGCTGCACTACACCGCCAATCCGCACGCCCGCGCGCTCAAGGGCGCGACGACCAAGACGCTGGGCATCCTGCTGGCGGAGACCGGCGCCTACTCATTCAACGCGCGCCTCCTGAGCGGCGTCTACGATGCCGCCACGCCGCAGGGGTACAGCGTCATCGTGTGTACGGCCCAGGGCAGCGCCGAGGCCGAGCGCGAGGCCCACCAGATGCTGCTCGAAAAGCGCGTGGTCGGCGTCCTCTCCAATTCGGTCCAGAGTGGGGCGGAGCCGCTCCGCCGATTCGAGGCGGCCGGCATCCCCTGCGTGCTGGTGAATCGGCGGCTCGAAGATCTCGATTGTGATTCGGTGGTCGTGGACTACCGGCGCGGCGACTACCTCGCGACGCGCCATCTTCTCCAGTTGGGCCATCGTCGCATCCTCTGCCAGCTGGCCGGGGTCGACAATCCGCCCAGTCGGGTGCGCTTGCCGGGCTACCGCGAGGCCCTCGAAGAGTTCGACGTGCCGTTCGATCCGGACCTTGTCCTCTACTGTCACGATTTCCATGAAACGCACATCCGCGTCGGCGCGGCGATGGCGAAGCTCGATCCGCAGCCAACGGCCGTCGTCGCCTACAACGACGAGAGCGCGCTGCCGGTCATGAAGGCGCTGCGCGAGATCGGGCTGCGCGTGCCGCAGGATGTCTCGGTGGTCGGCCAGAACGACTTCACCCTGGCCGAGTACGTCGATCCGCCGCTCACCTCGGTGGCGCACGCCGTCCGCGACATGGCGCGGCAGGCGACCGAGCTGCTGCTGGAGAAGATCAACTGGCCTGAGGAGGAGCCGTGGGCGCCGCGCCGCCTCGCCTACGAGCCGCGACTGGTCATCCGCGAATCGACGTGCCCGCCGCTGAGCGTCGCCGCCGCGCACTGACGCCGGCTGCCTGCTGACGGCCGAGAGGGTGTTGACAAGCCGCGACGAGTGTGTCAGACTCCTGCTGGAAACGTTTCCGCAAACGTTCCCAGTTCACGCCTTCGAGGAAGAGGCCGGGGCTGACGATGAGCCGAATCATCTCGCGTCGATCGATGTTGCGACTGGGCGCGCTCACGGGCGCTGCCGCCATGTTGACCGCTTGCGGTGAGCAAGCGTCGACCCCACCCACGCCGAAGCCTGCCGCGCCGCCGGCTGCCGCGCCGACCACCGCCGCCGCCAGCTCGGGCGGTGGCGCACCGGCCCAGCCGACTGCCGCGCCTGCCGCGGCCGCTCAGCCGACCGCCGCCCCTGCCGCGGCCAAGCCGACGACGGCCAGCGCACCCGCTGCCACGCCGAGCAAGTTCAGCGAGTCCCCGATGCTGGCCGACCTGGTCAAGGCTGGCAAGCTGCCGGCCGTCGATCAGCGCCTGCCGGCCAGCCCGCTGGTCGTCAAGCCGCTCGAAGGCGCCGGCAAGTACGGCGGCGAGTGGCGGACCGGGACCATCGAGCGCAACGGTAACGACCTGATCCGAAACATCGGGTACGAGCAGCTGATGCGCTACACGCCCGGCTACGACGCCGTCATCCCGAACGTGGCCGAATCCGTCAAGGCCAGCGAGGACGGCAAGGAGTACACCTTCACGCTTCGCAAGGGCCTGAAGTGGTCAGACGGCACCCCGTTCACCTCGGACGACGTCCTCTTCTGGTACGAGGACGTGCTGATGAACAAGGAGATCACGCCGGCCCCGCCCAGGCCGGCGTTCGTGGTCACCAAGGTTGACGAGACCACCTTCAAGTGGGCGTTTGAAGCGCCGAACGGCCTCTTCCTCAAGGATGTGGCCCGCACCAACATCGAGCGCGCCTGCGCCCATCCGAAGAAGTTCCTGTCCCAGTTCCACAAGAAGTACAACACGACGAACCTTGACGACCTCGTCAAGCAGAACCAGCAGAACACCTGGGCGGACCTCTTCAACTTCAAGCGCGAGGTCTTCAACAACCCGGACCTGCCGACCCTCTGGCCGTGGAAGCTCCAGCAGGGCTTCGGGACGGGTGCGACCTCCGTCAGCGCCGAGCGCAACCCGTACTACTTCAAGGTCGATCCCGACGGGAATCAGCTTCCGTACATCGACAAGTACACCCAGACCCTCGCCACCGATCCCGAGGTGCTGGTGCTCAAGGCGCTGAACGGCGAGCTTGACTGGCAGGAGCAGTGGATCAACGCCCCGAAGAACAAGTCGGTGTTCTTCGACAACCAGCAGAAGGGCAAGTTCCACCTCTTCGAGCTGACCCCGACCACCGTCAACTCGATGAACATCATCTTCAACATGAACTGCAAGGATCCGGTCATCAAGGAGATCGCCCGGAACAAGGACTTCCGCATCGGGCTGTCGTACGCCTACGACCGTCAGGAAGTCATCGACGTGGTCTTCTTGCAGCAGGGCAAGGCCGCCCAGACCGCCCCACGTCCCGAGTCCAAGTACTACCACGACAAGCTGGCGACCCAGTACCTCGAGTACGACCTGAAGAAGGCGAACGAGCACCTGGACAAGGCGTACCCGAACAAGGACAGCAGCGGGTTCCGCCTCGGGCCGGACGGCAAGCGCATCTCGATCATCTTCGACATCGACAGCGGCCGAACGACCTACATCGACAGCCTGGAGCTGATCAAGAAGCAGTGGGCGAAGGTCGGCGTCGAGATCAGCGTGAAGCAGATGGACCGTGCGCTCTGGGAGCAGCGCGTCCGCATGACCGACTTCGAGTACCACGCCAGTTGCCACATCTTCGGCGGCGGCTCGGGCGACGCGGTCATCCTCGACCCGCGCTACTGGTTCCCGCAGAACACCGGCAACTCGTTCTGGGCCAAGGCCTGGGCCTGGTACTACAACAACCCCCAGAGCCCGCTCGCCGAGGAGCCGCCGGAGCCAGTCAAGCAGCAGATGAAGCTGTACGACCAGATTCGGGCCACGACCGACGACAAGAAGCAGCAGGATCTCCTGAAGCAGATTCTGGACATCCAGGCGGACCTCTTCCCGACCATCGGGACGGCGTTCGACGGCAACTTCTACGGCGTCAGCGTGGACCGGCTGAAGAACACGCCGAAGTCGCTGCCCAGCTCGTACGACTATCCGACGCCAGCGCCGGCGAACCCCGCGACCTGGTACTTCGGCTGATCGCTGCCCCCAGCGACCGGAAAGACTGAGATCTCTCGTGCCGAATACGAATCTGCCTGCATTTCCCTACGGGGCGGTCTACTTCCGCAAGTCGAACCCGCCGCGCGACGATTGGGATCGCGACTACCGGACGGCCAGCGAAGATGGCATGAACATCTTCCGCCACTGGTTCCTGTGGTCCGCCATCGAGATCGCGCCCGGCCAGTACGACTGGGAAGAGTACGACGAGCAGCTTGACCTGGCCGCCCTCAACGGCATCAAGACGATCATCGCGGAGTTCATTTTCGCCGCGCCGGAGTGGGCGTTCGTCGAATACGCCCACGCCCGGTTCATCGACGAGAAGGGGCTGCCGCTCAACAGCCAGATGGGCGGCTCGTCCGCAACGGGCGGCTATCGCGGCCTCTGCCTCGACAACGACGACTGGCGCGCCTACGCCGAGGGCTTCCTGCGGACCCTGGCCGCCCGCTACAAGGGGCACCGAGGGCTCGGCGGCTACGACATCTGGAACGAGTCCAACAACAACCCGAACTTCTGCTACTGCCCGGCCACCCTACGAGTGTTCCAGGGGTGGCTCAAGGCCAAGTACGGCGACCTGAAGACGCTCGGGCGGGCCTGGGGCCGGCACAGCTTCGCGACCTGGGAGAACGTCACCCCGCCCCGCGCCCACGGGCCGTATGCGGACACGCTCGACTGGATCGAGTTTCGCGGGGACCGTGCCCACGAGTTGATGCGCTGGCGGCGCGATGTCATCCGCGGCGTCGATCCTGACTGCGCCATGACCGCCCACGGGCTGGCGACGACCCTCAGCGCGATGCCCGCCAGCTCGGCGGACGACTGGCGGGCCGCCGCCGAGGTCGAGAGCTACGGCGTGACCTGGGGCTCGTCGCGGCACGGCGACGAGCCGTGGAAGCAGATGCAGGCGTTCGACCTGATCCGCGCGGCCTCGCGCGGCAAGCCGTTCTGGCACGCCGAGGCGTACGGCGGGCCGCTCTGGCTGGCGGCCCAGGTGCGCGGGAAGCCGCGCAACGAGGGCCGCATCGCCTCGACGGACGACATCCGCTATTGGAGCTTCGTCAGCTTCATGGCCGGCGCCACCGGCCTGATGTACCTGCGCTGGCGGCCGCTGCTCAACGGCGTGCTCTTCGGCGCGTTCGGCCCGTACGGCATGGACGGCTCGCGGACCGAGCGCTCGGAGATGGTGCGGCAGGTCGGGGCCTGGGCGACGGCAGCCGAACAGGCCCGGCTCTGGGAGTCGCG
This sequence comes from Chloroflexota bacterium, assembly GCA_020850535.1. Classification (NCBI taxonomy): domain Bacteria; kingdom Bacillati; phylum Chloroflexota; species Chloroflexota bacterium. The sequence goes on along the minus strand of JADZEM010000049.1, from coordinate 22,787 downwards.
GCCGGTCCAGGGCGACATCGGCATCGTCTACGTGCCCGAGGCCGAGCGGTTCACGTTCGCGCAGACCCACGGCACCGGCGGCGTGACGCCGGGCGTCTGGACGACGCCCACGGCCTACACCCACGCCATGCAGGGGGCCTACCGCGCGTTCTGGACGAGCAACATTCAGGCGGACTGGGTCCACATCGACGATATCGACCAGTACCGCCGGCTCTACCTGCCGATGCCGATCATGCTGAACAGGCAGACGGCGGCGCGCCTGCGTGACTGGGTGGCCGCCGGCGGCACGCTCATCTCGGAGGGGTGCCCGGCCTACTGGGGCGATCTCGGCTGGGTGGGCGCCGAGCAGCCGAACCTCGGGCTGGACGAGCTGTTCGGCGCGAAGGAGAGCTACGTCGAGTTCACGCCCGACCTGCTCGCCGACCTGCGCCTGACCGTCCGTGGCGAGTCGATCAGTGGAGGCGTCTTCCTCCAGGCCTACACCCCCAGCAGCGGTGTGGCCGTCGGCCACTACGAGGACGGGCAGGTCGCAGCCGTCGAGCACACCTTCGGCAACGGGAAGACACTGCTGCTCGGGACGATGGCCGGCGCCGGCTTCTTCGCGCACGCCGACGACGCCGGCAGCGCCCGCTTCTTCGCGGGCCTGCTCGGCGGGCAGCAGGCGGTGACCAGCAGCGATGCGCGCATCAAGGCGCGCCTCCACGCAGGCTCGGGCGGCCTCTACCTCTGGGTGGCCAACCCGACCCGCGAGCCGGTCTCGGTCTCCCTCTCGATCCGCGACAGCGTGGGCGAGTTCGCGTCGGCGCGCACCCTGTGGGGAGCGGCGGCAGCCGTTGACGGACGCGCCGTCAGCCTGACCGCGCCGGCCCGCGATGTGACCGTCCTGGAGCTAACCTCATGACCAACCCCCTGTTCGACCGGGCGATGCGCTGGGCGCAGTTGACCCTGGTCGAGAACGACCCTGTCCAGTACGACGTGAAGTTCTGGCTGGACTTCTTCAAGCAGGCCCACTGCGACGCGGCCTGCCTGAGCGCCGGCGGCTGCGTCGCCTACTACCCGACGCAGATCCCGCTGCACTACCGCAGCCCGTTCCTGGGTGACCGCGACGCCTTCGGCGAGTTGTACGAGGGCTGCCGCAGCCTCGGGATGACCGTCATCGCGCGGACCGACCCGCACGCCGTCCACGACGATGTCTTCCAGGCCCATCCTGAGTGGATCATGGTCGGGGTGGACGGCAAGCCGGTGCGCCACTGGGCTGACCCCGACCTGTGGGTCACCTGCGCGCTCGGGCCGTACAACTTCGAGTTCATGACTGAGGTCACCCGCGAGATCGTCAGCATGTACCCGGTCGACGGCATCTTCTCGAACCGCTGGTCCGGTCACGGCATCTGCTACTGCGAGCATTGCCAGCGGAACTTCCGGGATGCGTCAGGACGCCACCTGCCGCGCCGGACCGATCCCGCGAGCGGCCTGGATCTCCCGCAAGACGAAGGGATGCCAGCCTACCTCAAGTGGCGGGAGAACCGCCTGTTTGAGCTGTGGGACGTCTGGGACCAGGCGGTCCGGGCGGTCGTGCCGCACGCGCGGTACATCCCCAACTCGGGCGGCGCGCACCAGATCCTCGACATGAAGCGGGTCGGCGAGAAGTCGGAGATCCTCTTCGCGGACCGGCAGGCGCGGCGGGGGCTCACCCCGGCCTGGGCCAACGGGCGCAACGGCAAGGAGTTCCGGGCGACGCTGGGGAACAAGCCCATCGGCGGTATCTTCAGCATGGGCGTCGAGGAGAAGTACCGCTGGAAGGACTCGGTCCAGAATCCCGCCGAGATCCAGTTGTTCGTCGCGGACGGCGTGGCGAACGGTCTGCGGCCCTGGTTCACCAAGTTCAGCGGCATCATCTACGATCCGCGCTGGCTCCAGCCGGTCATCGACATGTACTCCCGCTACCACGACTGGGAGCCGTATCTCCGAAACGAGGCCCCGCTGGCGCGCGTCGGCCTGCTGTACTCGCAGCAGACGTGGTTCAACTACGGCGGGACAGACGCCAATCAGAAGGTCGAGCCGCACACGCTCGGTTGGTATCACGCGCTGGTCGAGGCGCGAATCCCGTTCGAGATGGTCCACGACGGGCTGCTGGACGAGGCGCACACGGGTCAGTTTAAGACGCTGATCCTGCCGAACATCGCCGCGTTGTCCGACGCCCAGTGCCAGCAGTTGCGCGAGTTCGTGGAGCGGGGCGGCGGCCTCGTCGCCACGCATGAGTCGTCGCTCTACGACGAGAACGGCGCGATCCGCGCGGACTTCGGGCTGGCCGACCTGTTCGGCGCGTCGTACGCTGGCGGCATCGAGGGGCCGCTGCAGAACTCGTATCTGGCGATCCGCTCCGACCCGCTCACGCGCGTGTTCCATCCGCTGCTGGAGGGCCTGCACGATGCCGGGCGGATCATCAACGGCACGCATCGCGTCAAGGTCGAGACGACCCAGCCGCACGGGCCGGCGCCGCTCAGCCTGATCGAGTCCTACCCCGACCTGCCGATGGAGATGGTCTGGCCGCGCGTGCCGGACAGCGACATCCCGCAGGCGTACGTGCGGCAGATCGGCGCGGGGCGGGTGGTCTACTTCCCGTGGGACCTCGACCGGGCCTTCTGGGAAGTGCTCTGCGTCGATCATGGACGGCTGCTGGCGAACGCCGTGCGCTGGGCCACCAACGAGCCGCAGCCAGCCACCGTGACCGGACCCGGCATCCTGGACGTGACGGTCTGGAGGCAGAAGGATTCGCTGACGGTTCACCTGGTGAACCTGACCAACCCGATGCTCATGAAGGGGCCGATCCGCGAGCTGATCCCGATCGCCGAGCAGCTCGTCGAGGTCCGCATCCCGGAGGGGCAGACGGTCGAGAACGTCCGCCTGCTGCGGGCCGGCACGACGCCCGAGGTCACGCACGCCCGCGACGCGATCGCCGTCCGCGTGCCCTCGATCCTCGACCATGAAGTCGTTGCCGTTGACTTGCGCCCGGTGGCGGCCCACACTTGATGCCGTATGTTGCGCTACATCGCGTTCCGCATCCTGATGATGATCCCGACGATCTTCGTGATCTCGATCGTCAGCTTCATCATCATTCAGCTGCCGCCGGGTGACTTCCTGACGAGCTACGTCGCCAGCATCACGGCGCGCGGCGAGACGATTGACGAAAGCACGGTCGAGGCCCTACGCAATGCGTACGGCCTCGGCCAGCCGTTGCACATCCAGTACATCAAGTGGATCACCGGCGTCATGCGCGGCGACTTCGGCCAGTCGTTCACCTATCGGGTGGCAGTGTCGGCGCTGATCTGGGACCGTGTCTGGCTGACGGTTGCCATCTCGTTCATCACGCTGATGTTCACCTGGGCGCTGGCGTTCCCCATCGGCGTGTACTCGGCGGTGCGCCCGTACTCGCTGCTGGACTACGTCTTCACGTTCCTGGGGTTCATCGGGCTGGCCGCGCCGAGCTTCCTGCTGGCGCTGGTGCTGCTGGTGGTGGCGTTCGACCGGTTCGGGATGAGCGTCGGCGGGCTGTTCTCGCCGGCCTTCGAGAATGCGCCCTGGAGCGTGGCCCGGCTGATCGACCTGTTCAAGCACATCTGGATCCCGGTCATCGTGATCGGCCTTGGGGGCACGGCCAGCCTGATCCGCGTGATGCGCGCGAACCTGCTGGACGAGCTGCACAAGCCGTATGTGACGACGGCGCGGGTCAAGGGGCAGGCCGAGGTCACGCTGCTGGTGCGCTACCCCGTCCGGGCGGCGCTGAACCCGTTCGTCAGCACCCTCGGCTGGACGCTGCCGCAGCTCGTGTCTGGCTCGACCATCGTGGCGGTGGTGCTGAGCCTGCCGATGGTCGGCCCGATGATGCTGGCGGCCCTGCTCTCGCAGGACATGTATCTGGCCGGCTCGTTCATCCTGATTCTCAGCGTCCTGACCGTCATCGGCACGCTGATCTCCGACATCCTGTTGGCGTGGCTCGATCCGCGCATCCGCATGAGCAAGGCAGGCTGACCCATGGACGTGACACCTGCTGGACCGCCGACCGCCGCCCCCGCTGGCCGGCCCTCTGAGAAGGCAGCACGGGTCGAGGTCGCGTCGCAGTGGAAGCTGATGTGGTGGCGCTTCAAGCAGCACCGCGTGGCGTTCGCCAGCGCCATCGTGGTGCTGCTGATCTACGTCGTCGCCCTGATCCCGGAGTTCATCGCGCCGTTCCCGTCAGACGTGGTCAACGCCCGGTTCCTGTACGCGCCGCCACAGCCGCTCCACCTGTTCCGCGACGATGGCGGCTGGCGCTTCGAGCCGCACGTCGTCGGCTACCGCTCGACGGTGGACGCGGCGGCCGGCCGGCGGACGTTCGTGGTGGACGACACGCAGATCATCCCGATCGGGCTGTTCGTCAAGGGGAGTCCGTATCATCTGTTCGGGCTGATCCCGATGGAGCGGCACCTGATCGGCCCGATTGAGGCCGGCCAGCCGATGTATCTGCTCGGGGCGGACCGTCTCGGCGGCGACGTGTTCAGCAAGATCATCCACGGCACCCGCATCTCGATGTCCATCGGGCTGGTCGGCGTGGCGATGAGCCTGATGCTGGGCATCGTCCTGGGCGGGATGTCGGGCTACTACGGCGGCATCGTCGATACGGTCATCCAGCGCATCATCGAGTTCCTGCGCTCGATCCCCACGATCCCCCTCTGGATGGGCCTCGCCGCCGCGCTGCCGACCAACTGGCCTCCACTGCGCATCTACTTCGGCATCACGATCATCCTCTCGCTGATCGGCTGGACGGGCCTTGCGCGGGTGGTGCGCGGCCGGTTCCTGGCGATGCGGAACGAGGATTTCGTGACCGCCGCGCAGCTCGACGGCGCGAGCGATATGCGGATCATCCTCCGCTACATGGCGCCATCGTTCGCCAGCCACATCATCGCCTCGACCACCCTGGCGATCCCCGCCATGATCATCTCGGAGACGTCGCTCTCGTTCCTCGGGCTGGGACTGCAGCCGCCGCTGGTGAGCTGGGGCACGCTGCTGAAGGAGGCGCAGAGCGTTCGGAGCGTCCTCCAGGCGCCGTGGCAGCTCTGGCCGGCGGCGGCCGTGATGATCGCTGTGCTGGCGCTGAACTTCCTCGGGGACGGCCTCCGAGATGCAGCGGACCCGTATTCGTCATGACACTGCTGGACGTCGAAGACCTGCGCGTCGAGTTCCCCACCCGAGACGGCGTGGTCAGGGCCGTGGACGGCGTGGATTTCTCGATTGAGCGGCAGTCCACCGTGGGGCTGGTGGGTGAGAGCGGCTCGGGCAAGTCGGTCACGGCCTTCGCGATTCTCCAGGTGGTGACCCGGCCCGGCAAGATCAAGGGCGGACGGGTGATGCTCCACCAGACCGATGGCAAGACCGTCGATCTGGCGAAGCTCAACCCGCGCGGTCGAGAGATCCGTGCCATCCGTGGCAAGGACATCTCGATGATCTTCCAGGAGCCGATGACCTCGTTCAGCATGCTGCACACCATCGGCTTTCAGATCATGGAGGGCATCTTCCTCCATCAGAAGGTCAGCAAGGCCCGCGCCCGCGAGATCACCATCGACATGCTGCGCCGCGTCGGCATCCCGAAGCCCGAGGAGCGCATCGACGCGTACCCGTTCGAGCTGTCGGGCGGGATGCGCCAGCGCGCGATGATCGCGATGGCGCTGGTGACGCAGCCGCAGCTGCTGATCGCCGACGAGCCGACCACCGCCCTCGACGTGACGATGCAGGCCCAGATCATGGAGCTGATCCGCGACTTGCAGCGTGAGATGGGGATGTCCGTCCTGCTGATCACCCACGACCTGGGCGTGATCGCCGAGAACTGCGACGAGGTCATCGTCATGTACCTCGGCGAGGTCATGGAGCGCTCGGGCGTCAAGCAGTTGTTCGCCGAGCCGCTCCATCCGTACACGCGGGCGCTGCTGCGGTCGATCCCGCGCCTTGGGCACGCCAAGGAGTGGGAGCTTGAGCCGATTGAGGGCATGGTGCCCAGCCCGTACAACCGCCCGACCGGCTGCCCGTTCCACCCGCGCTGCGGCGCATTCATGGCCGGCGTCTGCGACACGACTCGGCCGGTCTTGACCACCTTCGACGATGGGCGGGCCGTCCGCTGCCACCTGTATCCGCAGACCGACGCTGTCGTGCCGGCTGAAAAGAAATGACGCTGCCTGTGGACGCACCTGACATCCTCCAGCTCAAGAACGTCAAGAAGTACTTTCCGATCCATCGCGGCATGCTCGGGCGGGTGCGCGGCTACGTGCGGGCCGTGGACGATGTCAGCCTGACGGTCAAGGCCGGCGAGACGCTGGGGCTGGTGGGCGAGAGCGGCTCCGGCAAGACGACGCTCGGGCGGGCCATCGTGCGCGCCCACGAGCCGACCTCGGGATCGATCCTCTACCGCACGGCGGCAGGCTCCACCGTCGACCTGGCGACCCTGAACCGGCGCAGCCTGAAGCCGTACCGCCGCGAGCTGCGGATGATCTTTCAGGATCCGTTCTCGTCGCTGAATCCGCGCATGACGGTCATGGACATCGTCGGTGAGCCGCTGCGGATTCACGGGCTGGCGAGCGGCCGGGCGCTCGAGGAGCGGGTCGCGACGACCCTGGAGCGCGTCGGCCTGCCGGCCGAGTACATGCGGCGGTATCCGCATGCGTTCAGCGGCGGCCAGCGGCAGCGCATCGGGATCGCCCGTGCGATTGTGCTGGACTCGCGCATCGTCGTGGCGGACGAGGCCGTCTCGGCGCTCGACGTGTCGGTGCGGGCGCAGATCCTGAAGCTGTTGATGGGCCTGAAGCGCGAGATGAACCTGACCTACCTGTTCATCTCGCACGATCTGAGCGTGGTCGAGTACGTGGCGGATCGGGTGGCGGTGCTGTACGTCGGCAAGGTGGTCGAGCTGGCATCGACCACCGAGATGTATCAACGGCCGATGCATCCGTACACGGAAGCGTTGATGTCGGCGGTCCCGAACCCTGATCCAACGGCCCGCTCGAAGCGAATCGTGCTGAGCGGTGAGATCCCGGACCCGGCCAACCCGCCGAACGGCTGCTATTTCCACCCGCGCTGCCCGTATGCGCAGCCGCGCTGCCAGACCGAGACGCCCGCCCTGCGCGAGGTCTCCCCGGGCCGGTTCTCAGCGTGCCACTTCGCAGAGGAACTGACCCTGCGCGGCGCGACGCACGAGGAGCCGGCCGCCGTGGAATCGTCAGTCCTGTAGGCGGTCAGGGCTGACCAGCGCCGTCCGGACGGTGGCGGCCTGCGTTTCTCAGGTTGGACCTGGTTTAGGCGGCGGCGTCCGCCAGCGCCACGACCTGCGCCAACGAGGCATCTCGTTCTGCGGCTGTCGCGGCGACGACGTTGACGTGCCCGATCTTGCGGCCAGGACGCGGCGACTTGCCGTACAGGTGGACATGCGCGCCTGGAATTCTCAGCAGCGACTCGATGGGCGGGGCCGTCCCGATCAGGTTGACCATCGCGGCGTGGCCCCGCGCGGCCGTCGAGCCGAGCGGCCAGCCGAGCACTGCCCGCAGGTGATTCTCGAACTGGCTGCACTCCGCGCCCTCGATGGTCCAGTGTCCCGAGTTGTGGACCCGTGGCGCGATCTCGTTCGCCAGCAGGCGACCGTCGCGGTCGTCCACGAACAGCTCGAACCCGAGGACGCCCACGTACTCCAGCGCCGACAGCACGCGCTCGGCGTACGACTCGGCCAGCGCTTGCAGGGGGCCGGCCGTGCCCAGAGCGGGAGCCACGGACGTTCGGAGGATGCCCTCGCGGTGCACGTTCTCCACCAATGGGTAGAACGCCGTCTCGCCGGTCCGGCCGCGCACAGACAGGACCGACAGCTCGCGCCGCAAGGGGATGCGCTCCTCAAGCACGCACGCCACGCCGCCCAGCGACGCCCATGCCGCTGCCAGGTCGTCGCCGTCGCGGATCACCACCTGCCCCTTGCCGTCGTAGCCGAGGCGGCGCGTCTTGAGGATCGACGGCCGGCCCAGCCTCGCCACCGCCGCTTCCAGATCGGCAAGCGATCCCACCACCGCGTACCGTGGCAGCGGAATCCCGAGTTGCTCGAAGAGCCGCTTCTCGGCCAGCCGGTCCTGGGCCGTCTCCAACGCCAGCGCTGGCGGGTAGACCGGCGCCCGCGCCGCCAGCGTGCGCGCCGCGATCTCCGGCACGTTCTCGAACTCGTAGGTGGCAGCCGTCAGCCCATCGGCAAACCGCTCCAGGGCGGCCGGATCGTCGTACGGGCCGACCTGCAGCTCGGCGAGGTGGCCGCCCGGCGACTCCGGCGACGGATCGAGCAGTCGAAAGCGCAGGCCGAGCGGGTAGCCGGCCAGTGCCAGCATCCGCCCGAGCTGGCCGCCGCCCAGGATCCCGACGATCACCCTTCGAGCGTCTCGCGCGGGTCGGGATGGGCCAGCACGGCGGCCGTCTGGGCCTCACGATACTGCCGCAGCGCCTCCCGGATGGCCGGGCGCTGGTTGCCCAGGATGCTGGCCGCCAGCAGCGCCGCGTTCACCGCGCCCGCCCGCCCGATGGCGAGCGTCCCGACGGCGATGCCGGCCGGCATCTGGACAATCGAGAGCAGCGAATCCATCCCCTTGAGCGCATGGGACTCGACGGGCACGCCGAGGACCGGCAGCACCGTGAACGACGCCGTCATCCCCGGCAGGTGGGCCGCCCCGCCCGCCCCGGCGATGATCACCTGGAGGCCGCGCGCCTCGGCGCTCGACGCGTACTCGACCAGCTGGTGCGGCGTCCGATGCACCGAGCAGACCCGCACCTCGTGTGGCACGCCCAGCCGTTCGAGGGTCTCTGCGGCGTGGGTCATCGTGGCCCAGTCCGAGCGTGACCCCATGATGATGCCGACCAGCGGTGCAGCAGGCTCAGTCATGCGGCGAGTGTAGCATCAGCGGGCGGCGCGCGGGCGCAGCAGGAACCGCTCGCGGTGCGTCAGGTCGGCGGCCATCGGCACGTCCACGTTGACCTCGATGGCCCAGATCACCGAGACCAGCCGACCGGAGTAGCTCCACGGCTGCTGCGGCAGTTGGAACTGAAACGCCCCCTCGACCACCATCTCGGGGACGAGCCGCCCCTGTGTGATGCTGGTCTCGGCTACCTGGTCCGAGGCCGGATTGCCGCGCCCCTCCGTGAACCAGATCAGCCGGACGGTCAGACTCCGGCACTCCATCGAGCGGTCTGGCTGTACGACCACGCTGCCGGAGACCGCCTGGCCCGGCTCGAAGCACGGGACGCCGTTGACCAGCTCGCCGCCGTCGAACCTGACCGTGAACTGGGTTGCCATCAGCCGCCTCCGTCGGCAGCGACGCTCGGGAGGACGTTCACGACGGTCTCTTCGTCCAGGTCCGGCGTGCCTGGGATCTGCACCGTGATTCTGACCAGCCAGGACAGCGCGTTGTCCGGCGTATTGAACGAGTGCATGCCGCTGCGCGGCACGCGCAGCGTGCAGGTCTCGGTCAGCAGCTCGCCCCTGGCAAGCTGCTGACCGGACGTTTCGTACTGATCGATCACCGTGGAGGTCTCCGAGGTGCGAGTGTTGCGTCCTCGCCGGTAGGTCGCCGACTCACGGAACACGAGCTGGATCGCGACCTTCCCGATCTCCTGGTCTCGCCGTGACGCCTGCTGAAAGCGCACCTGGAGCTGATCCCCCAGGCGAACCTGTGAGGCCGACAGCTCGATGGACGGCGGCCCGAACGCCCGTGCGATCAGCAGCCGGTACAGGAAGAGGTTCCAGACCCCGATGCCGACCATCCCGAAGCCGACCGCCAGGAACGGAAGCGTAAACAGCAGGAAGAACCAGGGCGCGCCGACCGCCCACATGACGGAGACCACGAAGACGCTGACCGTCGAGAAGAACAGACCGAACAGGAGTATGCAGCCGCCCCCGGCCACCTTGCTCATGTCACGCGGCATCTGCTGCATCAGCGGAGAGTCTAGCTCATAGCTCGGACATGGCGAGGGCCGTACTCTCGCGGATCAGCCCGAGCACCGCGTCGGCGGCCTCGTCGTGCGGCAGCTGCCCGACGTTCGGCAGCGTCTCGACGTGGACGCGCGGCCCCAGCCGCCGCAGCTCCAGGTCGGAGGCCTGCCGGCCGATGCCCGGCACCTCTCCTCGAATGACCAGGATCGGCGTGCTGATCTGTGGCAGCCCGATCTCCGCCGGCAGGTCGAGCGCGCCAGCGACGAACGCGGCCGGGGCCAGCCGGGCGTTCGGCTGATGGGCCGTCGCCCACTGCTGCCCGATGACCGTCTCGTCGGCCAGCGCCGGATCGGCGTACGCGCGCCGCATGTAGCCGCGGATGCTGGCCCGGGAGACCAGCCCGTTGAACAGCGCCGTCCCGAGCAGCGGTGTCCGCAGCAGCCATCCGCCCGCGCGCCCGGCCGGTCCGATCTCCGTCTGAAATGTCGGCGAGAGCAGCACCAGCCCCGAGAGCAGCTCGGGGGACTGCCGCGCGACGGCCACCGCGTAAGCGGCGCTCAGCGACGACGCCACGACCATGCCCGGCCGCTGCACCACCTCCTGGAGGAAGTCCGCCAGCAGCGCGGCGTACTGGCTGCCCGTGTACGACGCTGCCGGCCGCGCCGACTTGCCGAAGCCCGGCCAGTCCAGGGCGTAGACGGTGCGGTCGTGGCTCAGCGGCTCGAAGACCTGCCGCATCTCGAACGACGAGGCGGCAGCGTGGATGCCGTGCAGCAGGATGATGGGCGGCCCGTTGCCGAGTGTCGTGTAGCGGGTGCGCCAGCCGCGCCACTCCCAGTCGTGCATCGCGCCCGGCAGCGTCGGGGGGAGGTCGTCCAGCAGCAGCCGGCGGTTCAGCAGGGCCAGCGCCCCGCCGCCCAGCCCAGCCAGAATGATGCTTGCCAGCCGCCACCGTCCGAGACCCATGTCTGTCAGTGTGCCAGGGTGGCCGTGCCGTATGCGAGGGGAACGTCGGTCGCGACGAGCCGATCCACGATCTCCGCCGAGAGCAGCGTTCCGGGCAGGCCGGCCCCGGGGTGCGTGCCAGCTCCCGCCAGGTACAGCCCCTCGACGTCCTCCGAGCGGTTGTGCGGGCGGAAGTAGGCCGATTGGAGAAGGACCGGCTCGATGGAGAAGGCGCTGCCCTGGAAGGCGTTGAGCTGATGGCGAAAGTCGAGCGGCGTAAACGTGTGCTCGACCTCGATGCTGGCCTCCAGGCCGTCCAGCCCAAAGTCACGCTCGAGGAAGCGGATGATCCGGTCGCGGAAGGGCCGGGCCATCGACTTCCAGTCCGTCTCGGCCGTGAGGTTGGGGACCGGCGCCAGCAGGTAGACGCTCTCGTGGCCGGGCGGCGCCATGCTCGGATCGGTGCGGGTCGGGGCGTGGACGTACAGGGAGAAGTCCTCGGCCAGCAGCTTGCGGTCGAAGATGTCCCCGATCAACCCCTGGTAGCGTGGCGACATGATGATGGTGTGGTGCAGCAGCCTGTCGTACTGGCGGTTCAGGCCCAGGTAGAGCAGGAAGCACGACATCGACTGCTTCAGGCGGGTGATCCTGCGGTCCGTCCAGCGGCGGCGATGCGTGCGGTCGATCAGCCGCGCGTAGGTCCAGACCACGTCGGCGTTCGACACCACCGCAGCGGCGGGCCAGCGCCGGCCGCCCTGCGTGACCACGCCCCTCACTGCCCCGCGCTCGACCTCGATCTGGATGACCTCGGCGCTGCACTCCAGGTGGCCGCCCAGCTCGCGGAAGCGCCGCACCAGCGCCTCGATCAGCGCGTAGGCGCCGCCCATCGCGAAGTGGACGCCGCCGCCGCGCTCCAGGAACGGCACGATGCTGTAGATGGCCGAGGCGCGGAACGGGTTGCCGCCGATGAACAGCGGGTGGAAGCTGTACGCCATCCGCAAGGATGGATCCGTGAAGTAGTCCGACACCAGGCTGTAGACGGAGCGGTCTGCGCGGAGCATCGCCAGCTCCGGCACGACCTTCAGGAAGTCGCCCACCGACAGGAACGGCTGGTGCGCGAGGTCGGCGAAGGCGCGGCGGTAGATGTCGCCGGTCTTCTCCATGAAGCGGGCGTACTGGGCCGGCGCGTCCGGATCGAACTTCCGAAGCTCGTCTGTCAGCCGCTCCTGATCGCCGCCGTAGTCGAAGTGGCGGCCGTCGCCAAAGTAGATGCGGTAGTACGGCTCCAGCGGTTTCAGCGTCAGGTACTGGTCCAGGCGGACGCCCGCCGACGAGAACAGGTCGTCGAGCAGGTCCGGGGCCGTGATGATGCTCGGCCCCATGTCGAAGGTGTAGCCGCCATCCTTGAGCTGATACGCTCTGCCGCCCGGCCGGGACCGCTTCTCCAGCAGCGTGACCTCGTAGCCGCGTGCCTGCAAGCGCAACGCCGAGGCCAGCCCGCCGAAGCCGCTGCCAATCACGACGATCCGTGTCATCGGTGCCTCACCAGTCGACAGACGTGGACAAACGCAACCGCATCGTCCTCATGCGCTGGCCAGCGCTGGCTGATTGTCAGGGGTGGCGCGGCGTGCGCCGGGCTGGACCCCCACCCGCTGAAGCTCGGAGAGCGCGGCCGGCCCCAGCACGTCCAGGGGCGTACGGGTCGGCTGCGCGTAGCCGGTCAACTGTCGCAGCGCCACCCGCCCGGCCAGCAGCGCCTTTCGCGGCCGGCCCACGACGACCCGGCCGTCAAAGACGTTCAGCGCCCGGCGCTCGACCGCCCGCAGGATCTCGCGGTAGAGATCGATGGCGACCAGGATCGGGTAGCGGACGCGCGCGGGCAGCTCCGGCACACCAGCCGAGCCTGCCAGGTAGTAGCGGTCGGCGCGCTCGACGTGCAGCTGAAGCAGGTCGCCCAGGGCCGGCGACATCCGCCGACGCTGCAACGCCTCCTCGGCCCCGCCGAACCGCGCGATCTCCTCGGCCGGCAGGTAGATTCGGCCCTGGCGCAGGTCGGCGTCCACGTCGCGAACGATGTTGGTGAGCTGCATGCCGATGCCGACAGCGGAGGCGGCGGTCAGCGCGCTCGGGGTCGTCGCGCCGAGGACGTGGCACATGGCCAGCCCGACCGTCCCGGCCACGCGAAAGGCGTACCGTTCGAGATCGGGGAACGTCAGGATCGGGCGGTTGTCCAGGTCGTCGGTCAGCCCATCCAGCAGAGCATGCAGGTAGGCGGGCGGGATGGCGTGCTCGGTCATCACCCGCCCGAGTGCGCGCGCCAGTGGTGAGCATGATACCTGGGCCGCCTCCGGATCGGATACGAGCCTGTGCCAGCGTTCCAGCTCAACGTGGATCTCGCGGAGGTCGGCGTCTGCCGGGCGCTCGTCCACCAGGTCGTCGACCGTCCGAAAGAAGGCGTAGAGCACCTCGGTGGCCGCGCGTCGGTTCGGGTCCAGAAAGCGGGCTGCCAGCGAGAAGGTTCGCGCATGCTGCCGCATGATCTGACCGAACGGCGCGCCGTAGCGGGCGGAACGTCGCCACGCCCGCACGCTCACGGGCGGACCTCGACGGCTGTGGCCGCTCTCCCACCGGGACGGCCCCGCCCGGCGCGCGTGCGACGTCGGTGCTCGTCGAGATGCCGCAGTGCGTCGCGGGATGCGTTCAACCCGCTGAGCGTGACGCCGATGGTGCCCTGTCCGGGGAAGACGGAGTCGCCGCACTGGAACAGGCCCGGCAGTCCGGTCCGGTGGGACTGGGCCCGCAGGTTGGCGTGGCGCAGCGACTGTGGCACGCCGCCGACTCGTCCCTCGTGGCGGCCGGTCCAGCGCCAGTAGCCGCGGGGTGTCGCCACCTCCGAGAAGATGATCTTGCCGCGGAGACCGGGCACGACCCGCTCGGCGGCAGCCAGCAGGCGTTCCCCGATCCTGGCTTTCCGCTCCAGGTAGGCCGGCCGGCTGGCCAGCCGCCACCACGGATCGACCCGGGTATGGGTCGAGATGGACAGCGTGGCGATGGACGGGTGACGCGGCGGCTGCGGCCCGAAGATGGACAGGAAGCTGCTTGCGCCGTCCTCAAGCTCGTCCGAGTACGTCTCGACGATCTGGTGGTACTGGGGAAACGGTCCCGGGAGGTCCGTCGCGTCGAGCGCGGCGTAGCAAACCACGGCCCCCCACGGCTGCACGCGCTCGTGGGGAGCACGGACAAGCTGAGGCGGCGGCTCGTCGACCATCAGCGCAAGATCGGGCGTCGGAATGTTGGCGATCACCGTTCTGGCCAGCAGGCGATCGTCGTCGGCCGTCGTCACGGCCCACAGGCCGAGGGTCCGTTGCACGCGGCGCACCCAGGTGCGGAAGTGGCAAGCGGCGCCCCGCGCTTCGAGCGCTCGCACCAGATCCTGCGCGATGGTCGCCGTGCCGTGCGGCAGGTGGAAGACGCCCCGCCGGTACACGTCGAGTGCCAGCGCGCCGTTCATGGCGACGGCCTCGTCGGCCAGGCACTGCATCGAGATCAGCAACTGGTTGTCGACAAAACGTCGGTGCGGCACGTCCCCGGCGATGCCGGCCGAGGCGAGCAGGTCCGCCACGCTCTGCCAGAGTGTCGGCGCGGCGGCCAGCAGGCTCGGGCGGGCGAGGCGGGCGGCGTTCCAGAGGTCGCGGACGCTCTGGAGCGGCAGGCTCGGGCGTGCCGCCGCCAGATCGTGCGCCGTGTCCGCAAGCCGCCTGACATCGGCCCAGAAGCGGTCGCCGCCCGGCCCGATGCTCGGGAAGGCCCGCTGCCGCTCGTGTTCCCAGTGGCGTCGATCCGTGGAGATGGTGACCTGCCGGTCCGGGAGGTGGACGGTCATCGCGGTGTCGAGGGGCAGCGCCGAGATCGGGATGTCCAGCCGCTCGTAGACCCAGCGGTGCAGGCCGCCCGGCTCGAAGCCCAACACGACCGTCGCGCCGGCCGGGAAGAGGATGCCCCGCCGGAGAAAGTCGCCAGCGCAGCCGCCCGGCCGGGTGTGACCTTCGAGGACGGCGACATCCAGGCCGGTATCAGCGCAGAGGGCGGCGGCGGTGAGCCCGCCGATGCCCGCGCCAATGACCAGGACGTCGTAGACGCGCTCGGCCACGACCGTCAGCCTGCCGTTCCGGCCTGCTGCTGGCCGGCGGTCCCAGGGGGCGGCAGCAGCAGCCCGATGACCGCGCCAAGCGCCGCGTGTCGCCAGACGGCCTGGAGGAAGTACGTCGGCGTGCTCATCGGGGCGAGGTGGCCGCGCTTGACGGCGACGTGGGACCGATCCAGGAGCAGCACCACCGGCCAGAGGGTCGTGTTCTCGATCTGGGCCAGCAGGACGCCGCGCAGCCACATCGGCCCCCGCAGGCGCGGCGCGGCGACCCGGTCGAACAGCAGGCCAAACGTCGCGCCGGCCGACAGGTGCATCAGGAGTCCGAGCGGCGGCCAGGCGGCCTCGTTGCCGGTCACGAGGCCGCCCAACAGCAGGAGATCGTTCGTCCCGCGGTTGACGAGCCGGCGGTCGATCTCCTGCGCGGCGAGATAGGCCAGCGCGCCAGCTACGCCAGCGGCGAGCGCGCGAAGTGATCGGCACATCGAGGTGCTCCGTGGCTGTGCTGCGCGTGCAAGCATCTGCGCCCCCGCTTCACCTTTCGAGTGTACATATCCTGTTCATGATGTGTCAATGAATGGCCTGTGCATGGGCCGGGCTGGCAGTGTCGCCCGCGCCCGCATGCCCTTCTGCTTTCGCCGCCGGTCGCCTGCCGGCGCGGCTACACTCTCGGGCATCCGACCCTTGTTGTGAGTGTGCGCTGATGGCCGACGATGTCCACCTGCTTCCCGCCGATCTCGCCCGACTTCCTGCGCTGTTCGACCTGAGCGGCAAGGTCGCCCTGGTGACCGGGGCCGCGTCCGGCCTGGGCCGAGCCATCGCCATCGGGCTGGCGGTCCACGGCGCAGACGTGGTAGTTGCCGATCTGAACCTGGCCGGCGCGCAGGCGACCGCTGGCGTCATCGCTGGCCTTGGTCGCAAGACGCTGGCCATCGGCGTGGACGTGACGAGCTGGGAGCAGGTCGTCTCGATGGTCGAGCAGACGGTTGCAGCCTTTGCCCGCATCGACATCAGCTTCAACGTGCCGGGCATCAACGTTCGCAAGCCGGCGTTGGAGATGACCTCGGAGGAGTTCCGCTCGGTGATCGACGTGAACCTGACCGGCGTCTTCCACTGCGCCCGGGCCGTGGGCGAGGTGATGGTGCGGCAGGGAGGCGGGCGGATGGTCAACATCGCCAGCATGTTCGGGCATGCGGGGTCGCGGCGGTCGGCGGCCTACACCGCCTCGAAGCACGCCGTCGTCGGGCTGACCAGGGTGCTGGCCCTGGAGTGGGCCGAGCACGGCGTCCGCGTCAACTCGCTGGGGCCGGGCTACACGCGCTCGGCCCTCACCGAGCCGTGGATGTCCGATCCGGTCACGGCCCGCGACCGCGAGCAGGCCACCCCGATGGGGCGTTTTGCCGATCCGTGGGAGATGGTCGGCCCGGCCATCTTCATGGTGTCGGACGCGTCCACGTTCATGACCGGCGCGGGGCTGATCGTGGACGGCGGCTACACGACCGGCTGACGCTCAGGCTGACGCGGTCGTCTCGTTGGGCGTGCCCATCCCGAGCGCCAGCAGCATCTCGACGCCCGGTCCGATGTGCTCGGCCAGCACGTCGGCGTGCAGCTCCAGGGTCAGGATCGTGTCCGGGCGGACGTACTTTGCCAGCATCGCGAAGTCCGTCCCACCCTGTCCGGGCGCGCGGTGATCGCGGGCGGCCTGGGTGTCGTGGACGTGCATCCCGACCAGGCGGTCGGCGTACCGGCGCAGGTACTCTTCGTGCTCCACGAAGCCGCAGTATTCGAGCTTCGCGCCGTGGCCGGCGTCGTGCCAGTAGCCGACCGGGAGATCCGTGCAGGCGTCCAGGACCGTCGCCATCTCGTCCAGGCTCGGGATCTCCTGGTAGCCGTCACGCGCTTCGACGCCGAGGCGGACGCCGGTCCCGACGGCATGCTCGCCCAGCGCCAGAATGCTCTTGACGGCGGCGTCAACGTGGGGCGGCGCGTTGGCTGCCCGGTCCTGCTGGGCCTGCTCCAGCAGTTGGCGATGAGCGGGGCTGTCGCGGCCATCCCGAGCGATGGTGTCTACGATGGTCCGCTGGCGGGACCAGACGGATGTCGAACCCAGGTGGATCACGATTCCGCGCGCGCCAAGCTCGGCGGCGGCGTCAATCGTCTTCTTGACCGTGTCCACCGCGAACTGGCGATCCGTCGCGTTGGTGGAGGCGAGCCAGTCTCCCCAGCGGGCGCGCATGCCGCGCTCGTCGACGGCGATGGGGCAGGGGCTGTGGAGGCTGGTGATCTCGAAGCCGCGCGCCCTGGCCTCGGCGCCGAGGTCCGCAAGCTGGGCCGGTGTGTGCAGGCAGTACGCTTCGAGTCGACGGAAGCCGAGCCGCTCGTGCTCGTCGAGGAGATCGGCCGGGCGACTGTGCCGTCCGCCGTTCCAGCAGGTGGAGAGGCCAAAACGATGACGCTCGATCATGCTGGAAGTATACGGCTGAGGTCGAGGGTCGAGGGTCGAGGATCGAGGGTCGAGGGTCGAGGGTCGAGGGTCGAGGGTTGTGGGTCGAGGGGTGTGGGTCGAGGGTCGTAGGTCATGGGGGTGGTTCGAGCCGATCTCCCCACGACCCACGATCTACGATCCTCGACCTGCCTCTCGACCTGCCTGTTACGGGAGGGCGCCGCTCGTGCGGGCCGCCGACAGCGCGTCGAAGGCCGGCCGGGTGGTGCCGTCCGGGTTGGTGATGCTCCACCAGTACTGCTCGAACTCGGGCGTCCAGGCCGGGTCCGAGATGTTCCAGACGAACATCGGGCCGATCCACGGCGACCACGAGCTCTTGGCGTACTTGTAGGCGCGGACGATGTAGTCCGCCTGCTGCTCAGGGGTCACGGCGTACCAGGAGTACTGCGGGTTGACCTGGTCGGTCGTCCAGCCGAACTCCAGCAGCCAGACCTGCTTGGCGGAGTCGCCGTTCAGCACCATGATGTTCCGCAGCTCTTCCACCCGGCGGAAGTAGAACGACGAGTGCGGGAACCGCGAGTCCGAGTTGACGGCGACCTCGGGGGCCGAGCCGTAGCCAGCGCCATGCACGCCGACGGCGTCCGAGAACTGGGCGAGGCCCTCTTCGTACAGCCAGCCGAGGTAGACATCGTCCGGCATCGCCGTGCCGTCGTTCGTGCCCGTCGGCGAGAGGCCGGCGCTGACGATCAGCTTGGACGGATCCTCGGCCTTCACGGCCTGGTAGGTCCGCTTGAGCATGTACATGTACTGCGCGGCCTGATCGCGGTTGATCGGCGCGCCGCCCCATTCACGCGAGAGGTTCGGCTCGTTCCAGACCTCGATGGCGTGGATGGCGCCCTTCGGCGACCCCTGGCGGTACCGCTTGGCCATCACCGAGACGAAGTCGGCGTAGTCAAAGATGTCGTCCGGCGGGCCGTTCTCGGCCTTGACCGTCCGCGACCAGTCCGGCTGGTGATCGACGCGGGCCAGGATCTTCAGGCCCGCCTGCGAGGCCGCCAGCACGACGCGGTCGAGGTCGTCCCAGTCGATGCAGTTCTTGCAGCTGGGCTCGATGCTCCGCCACGGCACCGCCAGCTTGACCCAGTTCAGGCCGGCCTTCTTCACCAGCGCGATGTCGCGCGCGGTGGTGCTGGGATTACCGAGAAGGAAGACACTCGCACCGTAGTCCGGGCTGCCACTGGTCTGGGCCTGGGCTGTGCTGCTCGACGGAATCGCCGTCATGAGCAGCGCGGCGAGCGCTACCAGGGAAAAGAGCCTCTTCAAGCTACGAACCTCCTGACACGTGGATCGGAACATGCGACATAAAACGCACAGCATGCCCGCCGGTTCTGACGGCCAACGCCCGGCGCATCCCCTCTGACATCGTTGTCAGGTCTGTTGCGTCTCTATCTCGGCGCATTCGCGTGCGGCAGCGCGATCCACTCTCCGCTGCCCGGCAGGCAAGGCGCGGGATTATAGGGGCGTATCCGGCCGCGCAGAAGGTCCAAACTCGTGCAAAACGGGCGTTCTGTGCCTCACCCAAGACACGAGTCGGGGGCTGTTGCGGGTGCAGCACTGCCCCTGACGGCACGCTACCGCTTGTTGTAGACGACCTCGACGCCCGTCGCGAGCATCACCCCGTCGCCCATCGGCCAGCCGCGCGCGCGGACGTTGTCGCCAACGTTGAAGGTCTTGACGGACTGGTTCCGTGGCATCCGCAGGCGGTAGGTCGCCTTCTTCGTGGTGGTGATGATGAGTGTCGGGTCGTCCACGCTGGTGCTGATGCCGGTGACCACGCCGGTGATGTCGAGCGGGGCGGTCGGGGAGGCTGACGGACGCGCCATCAGCGGCGGTACGGGCGTCGGCCGGGTGGCCGGCGCACCGCCGCTCTGGCGTCCGGAACTGCTCACGCTCGTGCAGGCATTGGTCAGTCCGGTGCGGGCGTTCTGATACTCAAGGTCGGCCGCCACGCCGGTCCAGACCTGCCACAGCTCCATGCCCTCAGGGGCGAGGCTGATGCCGCGCCGCCGGTCCAGATCGCTGCCCAGATCGGTGTCCGGGTTCGGATAGGGCGAGCCCCACGGCGCGGCGCCGTTCATCTCCAGCTCGCGGATCGCCTCGGCCAGCCCCCACTGGGCGTCGTGCCATTCGCCGTTGATGTCCTGCCAGGGGCGCTTGATACCGGCCCGCAGCGCGGCCACGCGGCTCCCACCGAAGCGGGCCTGATCCTCAGACGGCGTGCCCAGGGTGAACCCGTACTCCGTGGCCAGCGTGGCGACGCCACCCCGGTGCAGCACCATCGCATCGTCGGCAGGGTAGGCGTTGAAGTCGTAGAACGTCAGCGGCCAGACGTTCCAGCAGTAGGCGCCGCAGGCTCGCGCCATCTGATCGGCGGCCTTCAGGTACTTCTGACGCAGGTAGCTGTCGATACCACCCGTGCCTGGTCGATACGGGATGTCGGTCAACTCCGCGAAGTACTGCGCGCCGACAAAGACGAGATGGTTCTTATCGACAGAACGGATGGTGTCCGTCATGTCTTTGACGAAGTCCAGGTACCAGTCGTAGCCAGTTTCGACGCCGTTGCGGACGTTGTTTCGGGCCTTCAGCTCGTTGCCAAGCTGCCAGCCCATGATGGCCGGACTCTCGGCAAGGTCGCTGACGAGTTGCCGCACCCACGGCTTGTAGTTCACCTCGTAGTTCGGCACGTCCGAGACCGGGGCGTCGCCGCACTCCGGGTTGAAGTTGAAGCGCTGGTAGCCACGCCGGAACCACGGCGCCGGCAGCACGTAGAAGTCGCAGCCGGCCGGGTTGTCGCGGAGGTACTTGTCGCCGGGGATGCCGTGGCCGTAGTAGTCGGTCAGGACGATCAGCAGGTAGATCGATTCCGAGCGCCCGACGGACTTGTTGTACGCCTCGACCAGACTGGTCAGCTCGCGGACCATCCGCGCGTGGGCGTCGGCGTCCAGGTCGGGCGCTTCCCGGTGGCCGGTGGCGAACACCCGAATCCAGCGAACCTTGTTCCGCCGCATCCACTCCAGGTTCTGGACGATGGACTCGCGGTAGATCAGGTTGGGGACGTTCGCGCCGACCGCCTGGAGCGGCCAGCAGTCCGGGTCATACATGACGCCGTCGATGACGCCGACGAACCCGGGCGAGCGCCAGTCATGGTCCGGCCAGTCGGCGTAGGAGATCGGCTGGTCGGGGTCGGCGTCCTGGCCAAAGGCGACCTGGAACGGTCCGGCGACCGCGCCGATGGCGATGGCGGCAAGCATCAGACGAAGAACGAACAGCCCCAGCCCTCGAGAAACGGGAAGCACGATGGTGCGGCCTCGCGTCAAGTTTCGCTCAGTCACCAGCGCAGTATGCCCGAAACCGCAAGAACGGGCAGCCGTCCGGTGCGCCATAGTCTAGCAGGCGTGTCAATCCGCCGCCTGCGGCTTTCGTCGTCACTGGCTGCTGCTCCGGTCATCGCTGGGCTTCGAGCGCCGCGCGGACCGCGTCCGGCCGGCCGGTGATGATGCCGTCCACACGGGCGTTCGCCAGCGTGCGCACGCTGGCCACGTTGTCAACCGACCAGACCACCACCTGCCGGCCGCTGGCGTGGATGTCGCGGACGAGGGATGCGTCCATACCGACAACCTCCCAGGGCGGCCCGATCACCGTCACGCCGGCCGGTGGCTCGCCCCGCAGGGGGCTCGTTGCCGTGTAGAGCGCCGCCAGCTTGATGTCGGGGTTGATGCGTCGGAGCCGTTCCAGCGAGGCCATGTCGAACGACTGGACGATGGTCCGGTCCTCGTAGCCGGCCGCGCTGATGACCGCGGCGACCCGCTCCTCGATCCCCGGCGAGAGGCGCGGGTCCTTCATCTCGGGGAAGATGCGCACGTTGTGCTGGCTGGCAAGCGCCAGGACCTCCTCGAAGGTCGGCACGCGCTCGCCGGCGAACTGCGCCCCGAACCAGGCGCCGGCGTCCAGCTGCCGGACCTCCGCCAGGGTCAGATCGCGCAGTGCGCCGCGCCCGTTGGTCGTGCGCTCCACGCGCAGATCGTGGAAGACCACAAGCTGGCCGTCCTTGGTCTGCTGGACGTCCATCTCCAGCCAGTCGGCGCCCTGCTCGATGGCCAGTTTGAAGGCGGACATCGTGTTCTCAGGGGCGTAGGCAGATGCACCCCGGTGGGCCAGCACCTGCACCCGCACCGCCGCCGCACCGTTCTGGCGCAGCGTGGCGAAGAGGGTCACGCTGGCGACGAGCACCAGCAGCGCGCCGAGGGCCACGGCGATGCGCTCGCGGCGCGCCCCCAGCTGGATCTTGACCGGCTCGGGGACGCTCATACCTCGATCACGTCGTCCGGCGAGGCCCCGACAAAGAGGCCCGCGTAGAACCGGCGCACGTACGGCGGGAGCATAGTCATGTCGCCCATGACGCCGCTGGCCAACCCGGCGAACATCTCGGTGTCGTTCTCTTCGACCAGCATGCCGCGCCAGAAGCCGGTCGGGCTGCTCGCGTCGGGCTGGGTCGGGATGCCGTGGACGTAGTGATGCGCCAGCGTCTGGGCCCGCTCGTACCGTTTGTCGGTCTCCGAGGAGAGCCGCACGACAGCGTTCATGATCGCCCGCGCGTTGTCGTTGATCTCACGGGCGTCGTGCCAGAAGGCGTGAGCCAGCTCGTGGATGGCGGCCTCGTCCTGTGCACCACGCACCTGCACGAGGCCCCGATCCCCCCACCAGAAGCCGCCGCCCCACTCGGCTGAGAGGTCACCGGCCTCCAGGCGCAGCGTCCGAAAGTAGCTGATGGCCTGGTACGTGAAGTCGTAGCGCCGGAACAGGGCTTCGAACCACGCACGGGCGGTGTCTGGCGACTCCATCGTGGAGATGCCGAAGCCCTGGCGCATCTCTTCGCTTGCCCGAACGTGCTGGGCCATGCACCACCTCCCGCCGGTCAGGATGCCTGACCGGTGCTACCCGGAGAACGGTGCCAGAGTATAGCGGCGGGCGGCTGGCTGGTTCTCGTCATTCGGCAGGGCGCTCAGGGCGATGGCATGTTCATTGGTGTACGCGAAGCATCATGGAACGGGTGGTCGGGGACTGAAGTCCCCGCCTACACGCATGCAGTCGCTGCGCGACGGCCGTCGGGAACGGCCGGCACTGGTGCGACTGGAGCGTCGCGCAGCGACTGCAGGATCGTAGGCGGGGCTTTCAAGCCCCGACGCGGCGGCACGACGCGCTCAACATACGATTGC
>JADZEM010000048.1 GCA_020850535.1 Chloroflexota bacterium | reverse complement strand
GGCTGCCCTTGGGCTGCTTCTTGGCCTCGTGGGGCTGCTCCCGGTCGTGCGGACCGGCGCTCTGGCCCTCACCTGGCCCGTCGACCCTCCGCTCGCTTGCCCTTCGCCCAGAACCACCTCACGCGCTCGGCAACGCTCGCTGGTGCCCAGCGCGTACATCAGGCCCGGTTGTCGGCCGGGCTTCTAGCTGAGCGCTCGGCCGTTTCTCGCTCACTGGTCGCCGATCAGTGCAGGCACCTCAGTTGGCGTAGCGCTCGGCCACGCGGGCCCTCGCCTTCGCTGCTTCCTCTTCGCGGTTCTTCGGTGCGGCGGTGGACTCCAGCGCCAGCAGCAGTTGGGTGGAGATGCGCGCAATCTCCTCAACGGCGGCGTTGAAGGCAGCCTCGTTGGCACGGGACGGCTTCGTGAAGCCGCTGATCTTGCGGACGTACTGGAGCGAAGCGGCCTGGATCTCGTCCGGCGTGACCACCGGCTCGAAGTTGAAGAGGGTGCGGATGTTTCGGCACATGGGCGACTCCTCTGCATCGTTTCACAGGGCGACAGCCATCAAGGGCAGAAGATCAACAGCGCCACATTGGGCGAGATCGGCCGAGGTCAGCCGCCGATCTGCGACATGCTCCGCGAGGCGCGCTGGAACTGTTCGCCCTCGTTGATCTGGTGCTTCTTCTCCTTGTGGGCGACGGCCCCCAGGAAGATGTCGGCAAGCTCGCGGTCTGATGCGCCACCCCGCAATGGCTCCCGCAAGTCCCACTCGTCAATGGAGAAGAGGCAGGTCCGTAGCTGACCGTCGGCCGTCAGGCGGATGCGGTTGCAGGTCGCGCAGAACGGCTCGCTGACCGGGTTGATGAAGCCGATCTCTCCGACGCCGTCCGCGAAGGTGAACCGCTGCGACGTGGAGGATGCCTCGGCGTGGATGGGGACCAGCGGCATGAAGTCCCGTTCGATGACCTCGCGGATCTCGGGGCCGGTCAGCACGCGATCCCGCTCCCAGTTGCCATCGGCGTCCAGGGGCATGAACTCGATCCAGCGAACCACGTAGCCGGTCTTCCGCGCCCACTTCGCGAAATCGACGATCTCATCTTCGCTGAAGTGGCGCATGCCCACGGCGTTGATCTTGATGGGGCGGATCGTCGGATGCTTCTCCAACTCGGCCAGGCCTTCCAGGACCGGCGTCAGGGCGTTCCGCCGCGTGATCCAGTGGAACTTGTCGTGCTTGAGCGTGTCGAGGCTGACGTTGATGCGGGTGAGGCCGGCCTCGGCCAGCGGCCCGGCGAGCTTCTTGAGCAGGAAGCCGTTGGTGGTGAGGCTCAGGCTGGAGGTGCCCTCGATCTGCGCGAGGTCTCGCACCAGCTCGGGCAGGTTCGGACGAAGGGTCGGCTCGCCGCCGGTCAGCCGAAGCTCGCGGACACCGAGCGCCACCGCGATCCGTGAGAGCCGCCCGATCTCCTCAAAGGAGAGCAGCCGCTCGTTCGCCAGCCAGGTCATCCCCTCTTCGGGCATGCAGTAGGTGCAGCGGAAATTGCAACGGTCCGTGATCGAGATCCGCATGTCCTCGATGGCACGCCCGAAGCTGTCCACCAGCCGGTCGCCGCCGAAATCGGGCAGCGTGCCAGACGTCACGGAGGACGCCGACGCCGTGTGGCCCCAGGAGGGAGGGGAGGTGAGAGGAAGCGGCTGGCTGGTCACAATCCGACCTGACTACTCAGAAATTGTCTAGCAAGAGTATACCGCAGCCCACCCAGGATGGAAACGCTTCGATCCGTCACAGTTGATGTTCCCGCAACGCCATGAAACGAGCAGTCGGGGGTGAGGGCCTCCAGAGTGACGGATGGAATACGTGGGTATTTCGTCTATCTTCATCAAGCCCCGACGACGCTGCGCGACCCGCCCAATGTGCAATCGCCCTGGAGTACGGGGGCGTTCCGATGACAATTGACACGCACAGCCGGCGAGGCGTCCCAGGTCGTCCTCGACGTCCACGACGACCCAGAGATCGACGACCACTACCTCGTCTGCTACGTGCGCCTGCCAGAGTACGAACACAGCATCATGGAACGCATTCATCGCATAGCCGAACGGTTCGAAGATCGAAGCGCAGAGGACGATGCGTCAGTGCTCATTGCCACGGACTATCACCCGGCGTCGTAGCTGCCAGTGTTCGATTGGCGAGACAACCTCGATCAGGCGGAGGCGCTACGTGATAGCGCAGCCGGCAGCCCGATCCGACTGACCGGATCTGAAGCGGCACTTTGTGCTGTGGTCGGACGAGCATACTACGCGGCGTTCGGCCACGCACGCCACTATGCCGTGCGGCATTTAGGGTTTCTGACGACCGGCACAGCAAGTGACCACGGGCGGCTCGTACCGGACTTCCGTGCAAGCCGGCGGCGACGGGTTGCCGGGCGATTGCATCTCCCGCGGCACTGGCGCAATCAGTGCGACTACGATGACACTGTACCCACCCTCCAGACTATCGTGCAGGACGCACTGCGCGAGGCAGCCGCAGTCATCCGGCAGTTGCGAGCCGGACTCGCCGAAGCGCCCCAGGTCGGCGGCGGGATGCTCGAGGACGACTGATCGCAGCCCTCACCCGGGCTTCTGGGCCAGGAAGGCGAAGCGCGAGAGCCGTCCCTCAGCCGCAATGGTGTGCGCCACCGTCAGGAACCGCTGGGTACTCTCGTAGGTCTCCGGCCCCTCATCTGCCAGCAGATCCTTACGATCGACGGCACGCGCGTCGAGCCACCGCTTCGCCACCGTTGCCATCTGCATCGTTGTGTCTTCCACCCGCAGCACGTCGAAGTCGGTTTCTCGTAGCAGCCGCTCGTCCACACCGGGCGCGGCAAACAAGAAGAACCCGATGGAGCTGCGGATCTCCATCTCCTCCTTTGTCAACAGCCCGGTGATGGTGATCGGATTCGTGAAGAGAAGTCGCCCTCCTGGCTTGAGAAGACGCCTCCAATCCCGGAGGACATCCAGGCGTCCAGGCAGGTGGCTGATGGCATCGATGCACACCACAGCATCAAATCGTCCGTCCTCGAAAGGCAGCCGCTGCGAAGCGTCCGCCACCGTGAACCGCGCCCGCTCGGTCAGTCCCTGCTGTTCTGCCTGACGAGTGGCCGCCGCCACACCTGCTGGATTGTGATCCACTCCGGTGATGTCGGCCCCGAGTCCCCGCGAGAAGTAGAGGGCCGGACCTCCCGAGCCGCAAGCCACGTCCAGGACACGCGTCCCCGTACCAATGCCCAGCCAACCTGCGAACGTCCGCCACTCCTCCGCGGTGAGCCAGCTATTCTGCCCGAGATCCTCGCCGTACGTCGCCTGACGAACACGCGCCCGCGCATCAAGCTCGAACCCCTCGTACGCTCGGTCGTAGAACGGAACGCCGCCACGAACGTCGCCACTCACCGAAGCACCTCCGTTTGCAAGAACGACACCCGTACGCCTACTGGGAGGCTCGACGCATGCGCCAGCGCCGTGCGCTACCCCGCGCCGGACCACCCCCATGTGCGGTTCTGCTAGACGGTATAGCCGTCCACCAGCAGCAGGCGGCTGGTCGCCGTCGCGTGGCGGATCTTCTTGACCTCACGGTTCTCCGGCGAGTCGTACCACGCCTTCGCCTGCTCGTAGCTGTCGAACTCCAGCACCACCAGCCGACCGCGCGGTGCATCGCCCTCCAGCGCTTCGGCCTGCCCGCCGCGCACCGTGTAGCGCCCGCCG
This sequence comes from Chloroflexota bacterium, assembly GCA_020850535.1. Classification (NCBI taxonomy): domain Bacteria; kingdom Bacillati; phylum Chloroflexota; species Chloroflexota bacterium. Next base: position 34,947 of record JADZEM010000048.1, on the reverse strand, counting down.
TACTGGGCGATGGTCGCCTCGACGGCGTTCTTGTACGCTTCGTAGCCCGCTGGGTCGGTCACGGCGACCTCGGCGATGATGTAAGCAGCCACGAGTATCCTCCACCCTCACACGGTGCGTCAGTGGCGGCCATCGTAGCAGCAATCTGCCGCCGTGACTGTTCGGTGCGGTACACGCCCCGGTGTGCTGAAGATGATGTCCCTGCGTGCTACAACCAACGCTGTCATGAGCAGGCACACGATCGTCGTCAAAGCCGGCAGCAGCAATCTGCTTTCGGGCACCGCGGCCCTGGATCGCCCGAACATCGAGCGCCTTCTCAACGAGATGATCGACGCGCGCGAGCAGGGACATCGGGTCATCTTCGTCTCGTCAGGGGCCATCGCCGCCGGGCTGGCGCCGCTCGGCTTCAAGAAGCGCCCGGTCACCATCCCGGACCTGCAGGCCTGCGCCGCCGTCGGCCAGAGCCTGCTGATGCAGGCCTACAACGAGATCCTGGCCCGGCGCGGCTACGTGGTGGCCCAGTTGCTGCTCACCCACGACGATTTCCAGGACCGGCGGCGCTACCTGAACCTCCGTAACATGCTGGCCGCCCTGCACGACCGCAAGGTGCTGCCCGTCATCAACGAGAACGACAGCATCTCGGTGGACGAGATCCGCTTCGGGGACAACGACACCCTCGGCGCATTCGTCTCGAACGTGGTGGACGCCACGCTGACCGTCATCCTCTCGGATGTGGACGGCCTGTACACTGCCAATCCCAGCCGCGATCCATCCGCCCGCCGGATCCCCATCGTGGACGAGGTCACGCCGGAGATCGAGGCGCTGGCCGCCCCCACCGATTCGGCGGTCGGCGTCGGCGGCATGATGACCAAGGTCCGCGCGGCGAAGATCGTCACCAGCGTCGGCGGGATGCTCGTCGTCGTGGACGGCAAGAAGGCCTCGCTGCTCGACATCCTGCGCGGCGACGTGAACGGCACCATCTTCCGGCCGCGCGGCGACCGCATGGATCACCGCAAGCGCTGGATCGCCCACGCCACGAACGAGATGGGCACGCTGGAGGTGGACGCGGGCGCGGCCCGAGCCCTCGAACAGCAGGGCCGCAGCCTGCTGCCGGCCGGCATCGTCGGCTGCGACGGCGCGTTCACCGAGGGTGACCCCGTCGTCGTGACGCATGGGGGCCGGCGGATCGCCAAAGGGTTGACCAACTACTCCGCCGAACAGGTACGCCAGATCATGGGCAAACAATCTTCGGAGATCGCGGGCCTGCTGGACGGTAAAATCTTCGACGAGGTCATCCACCGGAACAACATGGTGCGCCTCTGAGTCTGGAGCGAGCATGATCGAGCTGCACGCGACTATCACCATCCGCCAGTTGGCAGAGCGCGCCCGAGATGCCGCCGTCGCGCTCCGGAGCTGCACCCCGGAGCAGAAGACCCGTGCCATCCAGGCGATGGCCCGAGGGCTGATCGAGCAGCAGGACCGGATTCTGGAAGCGAACGCCCGCGACGTGGCCGCCGCGAAGGCGAACGGCATGGGCAGCGCCAAGGTGGACCGGCTGACCCTCACCGAGGCCCGCCTGCGCGACATGGCGGCTGGCCTGGAATCTGTCGCGGCCTTGCCAGACCCGATCGGCAAGGCGTTCTCCGAGATGACCGTCGAGTCCGGCCTGCACGTCGAGCGCGTGCGCGTGCCGCTCGGCGTGATCCTCTTCATCTACGAGGCTCGCCCGAACACGACCGCCGACGCCGCCGCGATCTGCCTCAAGGCGTCCAACGCCATCATCCTGCGGGGGGGATCTGAGGCAAAAGAGTCGAACGGGGCGATTGTGGCCGTCCTCTCGGAAGGGCTGACCAGCGAGGGGCTGCCCGCCGACGCCATCCAGACGGTCCCCTTTTACGACCACGCCTCGGTCAACGAGCTGCTTGGCCTGAGCGACCTGATCGATCTGGTCATCCCGCGCGGCGGCGAGGCTCTGATCCGGACGGTCGCCCAGCACAGCACCATCCCCGTCCTCAAGCATTACAAGGGCGTCTGCTACGTCTACGTGGACGAGACGGCTGACCTGGACATGGCCGAGGAGATCGTCTTCAACTCGAAGGTGCAGCGGCCGGCCGTCTGCAACGCCTCCGAGCACCTGCTGGTCCACCAGTCCGTCGCGGCCCAGTTCCTGCCCCGCGTGGCCCAGCGGCTGAACATGGTCGAGCTGCGCGGCGACGATGCCTCGCGGCAAGTCGTGCCCACCATGCACGCGGCCTCCGAGGCTGACTGGTCCGAGGAGTATCTCGACCTGATTATGGGCGTGAAGGTGGTCTCCGGCGTCGGCGAGGCCATCGACCACATCAACCGCTACAGCTCCCACCACACGGACACCATCGTCTCGGCGGATGAGGCGGCCGCGCGCCGCTTCCTCCACGAGGTCGATTCGGCGTCGGTGCTCTGGAACGCCTCGACGCGCATGGCGGACGGCGGGCAGGTCGGCCTGGGCGCCGAGATCGGCATCAGCACGGACAAGCTCCACGCGCGCGGCCCGATGGGCGTGGAGGAGCTGACCTCGTACAAGTGGGTGCTGATCGGCAACGGCCAGATCCGCAAGTAGCGCCGCCTCGTAGAGCATGACCGAGCGACAGCCGCTTGTCGCCCGAAAGCCTCAGGCTGTGAGTCCTTGAGCGCACGAGTCGCGCCCCCAGAGACTCTCGACCTGAGTTGTCAGCCCTGGGGGTCGCTCGCCCATGAGCCGACGGCAAGCACGCCAATACCTCCCAGTGGCAGTGCTCGCCGCTCTGCTCTTTCTCGGTGCGTCGACGCGCGCGGATGCCTGCTCGCCGGTCCCCGGCTACCACATCAACCAGAACGACGTGATCGTCGAGGGCTGGGTCGAGAACGTCGAGATCGGCGAGTCGAGCACGCAGGACAGCTTCCTGCCGGTCCGCGTGACCATGCGGGTCCAGCGAGCCTGGAAGGGCGCCGTGCCCGCGCGGATCGACTTTGTCGACGCGGCCAGCTACGTCGCCAACTCAGCCGGCATCGGCGGGGGCGTCTGGGCCGGCAGCAGCGGAGCCTGCGGCGCGCTCGACGTCGATCCGACCGGGCGGTACGGCCTGGTGGTCTTCAAGACCGTGAACGGCGAGCTGAAGACCTCGAACGTCCAGGGCGCCGTCTTTGGCGACAGCCCCGCCGATCCGCTGGTGGAGCGGTTCCGCCGCTACGTCCAGGACAACGTCCACCCTGCCGAGCCACCGCGCATCCTCCCCGAGACGGACGCGCCGCCCGTCGATCAGAGGTCGATCTGGTGGGGGCTCGGCGGCATGGTCGGGCTGATGGCGGCCGGGAGCGTGCTCGGCCTGCTCGTCATACGCGCGTTGGGCCGCCGCCAGGACGGACGCGTCGAGTAGGACAGGCTCATCGGTCGCGCGCAGACATGGCACATCCATGTCACCACTCCTGTAAGGCTGTGCGCCCCGAGACTGCGTTGCAATGTCCTCGAAATCTCGGCCCGGACCGTTGGATTCACTAGAACAGCTACGGGCATAGGACGTCGGGCGTGGCACGTGTGCGCTGGAATACAGCGCGGAAGGCCGCACAATGAGCGGCTTGCCGCCGTGGGCTTCCCGTGGGATCAGGATAGGACTGGTGCTCAGCGCACCGGTTGCGCTGATGCTGCTGCTCGTTGCCGCGCTGCCCTCGCTGAAGTTCGGCTCTGAGCTGGCGCTGCTGCCGCTCCTGGCGGTGGGGCCGCTCGCCGTGCGTCGCCAGCCCTTGCCGCTGGCGCTGCCCGCGCTGGTCGTCGCCGGGCTGGTCTCAGCAGTCGTCTCAGCGGCCAGCCTGACGGCCGGCGTCGTCCTGCTCGGGCCGGCCGGCCTGCTGGCCGCGCCTGCCACGGCCGATCTGCCGATCCTGCCCGCCCCGCGCCTCGGCATCCTCCCGGTGACCACCCTGACACTCGGCCCGCTCGACCTGCTGCTGCTGCAGCCGCTGATGGCGCTCCTGTTCGGGGTACTCTCCATCCTGCCGAGTCTCGGAGACGGACCGTGGCCGGCCCTGCGCGCGTTCTTGACGCCCCGAACCGCCACGCGCGCGCTCGGGATCACGCCGATGGCCCTGGCAGCACTCGTCTTCCTGGTGGGCTGGCTCGGCTACTCGACTCTTGAGGAGCACTACACCCGCGAGCATCTCCTGGCCCTGCACCAGGACTGGAAGGAGCACCTGGACGACGTACAGTCGTCGCTGGCAGCCGAGCAGCGGGAACGGTCGCTCAGCCAGAACGATGCGACGCAGATCGCCGCCATCCAGAGCATCTTCGCCCATCTTCGGGCGGGCGTCGGCCACGCCGATCTCGATGTGTCGCCCGAGGCGGTCCGCATGGTGACGGAGTACTACCAGCCCGATCTTCGTCTGCTCATCGCCGCCTATGACGCCCACCGCCTCCGACCCGATGATGCGGGCGCCCTCCGTTCAACGCACGCCGCGCTGACCCTCCTGCGCCAGCGCGTCGATGCCAGCATCGAGACGCTCTCCACGCCCAGCAACGACGGGACGCGCCGGCGGCTCCGGACGCTCGCGATCCTGATCGGCTTCGCGGGGATCCTGAGCCTTCTCCTGCATGGCTGGACGGTCTCGGCGGTTGACGAGCCGATGCGCCGGTCCGTGGGCAAGCTCCTCAGCACGATGCGCCGACGCACCGACGACCAGGCTCTGCGCACAGCCACCGGCGACCTCCAGCAACTGACTGAGGTGGCCGACGAGGTCGGGGCGGAGCTGGAACGGCTGTACGTGATCGAGGACGCCGCGCTGTCCGCGGCCGAGCAGAAGTCGATTCAGGATCAACTGCTCACACGAACCGCCACGGCGCTGGTCGCGGCCACGGACGTGGACAAAGTCTTCCAGATCGCCGTCAAGTCGGCGGTAGCGCTGGCCCGGCAGCCGGGGCATGTCCGCGCGACGATCGCGACTGGCCCTCTCAGGCGGATGGCCGTCGTGGCGGCGCACGGTGACGGCGCAAACGAGACGCTTGACGCACGGATGAACTTCGGTGACGTGTTGGACGGGGTGGGCCTGGAGCTTCAGCAGCACCGGTTCACGTCCGCCGACGTCGGCATCACCACCGCCATCGCCATGCTCGGGTTCCGGCCGAAGCTCGGGACGATCCTGCTGACCACCCTGCGGATGCGGCGCGGCAAGCTGACGATGATCGTGCTGGAGTCCGACGACACCCTGAGCGACGAGTGCGCGGCCGGCCTCGCCAAGCTCGGCGCAGACGTGGCCCTCGCGCTCGACAGCGCGGCGTTCCGCGAGGATCAGCTGGTACAGCGCAGTGAGGCGAGGTTCCGGTCGCTGGTCCAGAACTCGTCAGACGTCATCATGATCGTCCAGCCGGACGGCATCATCCAGTACCAGAGCGCATCCGGCGAGCGCGTGCTCGGCTACGGCGACGCCGCGTTGATCGGCACGAAGCTCGTCGATCTGCTGCACCCGGATGACGCCCCACGCCTCGACGCCTTCCTGGACGAGGTCCAGAGCGCCCCTGACGCGACGCCCCGCATCGAGTGGCGTCTGCGGCACGCTGACGGCACCTGGGTCCACACCGAGACGACGGGGAACAACCTGCTGGCCGACCCACACGTCGCCGGGCTGGTGCTCAACAGCCGCGACGTTGGGGACCGACTCGCGTTGCAGGAGCAACTGGCCTACCAGGCGTTCCACGACCCGCTGACCGCGCTGCCCAACCGGGCGCTGTTCATGGATCGTCTGGGGCACGCCCTGCTGCGCGCCGGGCGCCGAGATCAGGCCGTCGCGATCCTCTTCCTCGACCTGGACAACTTCAAGATCGTGAACGACAGCCTGGGGCACCAGGCCGGCGATCACCTGCTGATCGAAGCAGCGCAGCGGCTGCTCGAATGCGTCCGCACCGAGGACACGGTGGCGCGCCTGGGCGGCGACGAGTTCACGATCCTGATGGAGGACGTCGTCGGCCTCGACAGCGCGGAAGAGGTGGCGCGGCGCATCGCCTTCAAGCTGCGGCTCCCGTTCTCCGTCTTCGGGCACGAGGTGTTCTCGACGGGAAGCGTCGGCATCGCCCTGAGCGGGCCGGGCGCGATGACGGCCGCCGATCTCCTGCGCAACGCCGACCTTGCGATGTACCGGGCCAAGAGCAAGGGCCGCGCCCGCTACGTCGTGTTCGACCGCGAGATGAACATCCAGGCTATGAAGCGGCTGGAGCTGGAGACGGCGCTGCGCCGCGCCGTGGAGCGTCGCGAGCTGCGGCTGATGTACCAGCCGATCATGTCGCTGGAGTCGATGGGCATCGACCGCGTCGAGACGCTGGTGCGCTGGCAGCACCCCGAGCGTGGACTCGTCTCGCCGGTGGACTTCATCCCCGTGGCGGAAGAGACGGGCTTGATCGTGCCCATCGGCCAGTGGGTGCTGCGCGAGGCCTGCCGGCAGGCGCGCATCTGGCAGCGCGAGTTCCCGAGCGCCCCGAACCTGGTGATGAGCGTCAACCTCTCGCCGCGCCAGTTCCAGCACCCGTCGTTGCTGGAGGACATCTCACACATCCTGATCGAGACCGGCCTCGACCCCGAGCGGCTGGAGCTGGAGATCACCGAGGGCGCGGTGATGACGGACGCCGACGGCGCTCGTGAGCTGATGGTCAAGCTGCGCGACATCGGCATCAGCCTCGCCATCGACGACTTCGGGACCGGCTACTCCTCGCTCGGCTACCTGAAGCGCTTCCCGGTCAGCGTACTGAAGATCGACCAGTCGTTCGTGCGCGGCCTGGGCCAGGACGACCAGGACTCGGCCATCGTGCGGGGCGTGATCGCGCTGGCGCAGAGCCTGAACCTGACGGTGACCGCCGAGGGCATCGAGACGCTGGAGCAACTGGCGAGCCTGCGGAGCCTCGGCTGCAACCACGGCCAGGGGTACCTGCTCTCGCGGCCGCTGACCGGCGACGCGCTCGGGGCGCTGCTGGCCCGCAGCACGATGCAGCTACCCTCGCCCAAGCACGGGCTGCTGCGGGATCGCCGCGCCGCAAGCTGACGGCAGGGCGACTGTCCTACCGAAGACGGGACGTTCCGGTACAGACAGTACTGTATGGCGCGTGTAGGATAGTCTCATGGGCGTCCATCCGCGTGACCGCATTCTCGAAGCGACCCGTGCGCTCGCCGAGCGCGAGGGCGGGCGTCGCACCGTCACGATTGGCGAGGTGGCCGCCGAGGCCCACGTCAGCCGCGCCACCGTCTACCGCTACTTCGGCGACAAGACGGCGCTACTCCAGACGGCCGTCACAGACCGTGGCGGCGGAGCGTTTCTGGCCGACCCACGCGCTCGCATCCTCGAAGCGGCCCTCGACGTCTTCGGAGAGCGAGGGTTGCACGCCGCCAGCCTCCAGGAGATCGCCACGCGGGCCGGCCTGACCCTCTCCGGGCTGCACTGGCACTTCAAGAACAAGGATGAGCTGATCGCCGGCATCGCCGAGTACATGCCGGTGCTTCCGGCCATCGAATCCGAGATGGTGCGCGCGACGCACGACGACGCCGACCTGGAAGGGCAGCTGCTGCGGATCGCGCAGGCCGGCCTCGGCTTCATGGCGCGGCGGCGGGCCGTGCTGCGGCTGATCCTCTTCGAGACAGGCATTCACCCGGACGTGGCGCGCCTCGCCCGCACCCACACCATCGGCCGTTTCTTCCCGATGCTGACGGCCCTCTTCGAGCGGCACGCCGCGAGCGGGACACTCCGCGGAGGCTCGGCGCGCGCGCGGGCGCAGGCGTTCATCGGCATGTTGCTCCTGCTCGGGCTGCTGCGGCCAGCCTTCGACGACCTGTTGGACCCCGACGACGACGCCACTCTTCGCGAATACGCCAGGATCATGGTGCGCGGCGTGCTGGCCGTGCCTCCGGGAGGCTGAACGATGCAGACCGTCTCCCCCAACCCTACGCCCGCGAACCCGTCGACCGCGCCGGCCGACGTGCCACCCGAGCGCGCGGCCAGCCACCCGGCGCTGCCGCGCATCAACGGCCACGCCTCCCACGAGGAGCTGCCACCACCGCCGCCCCAGCAGCACGGCCCGCCGCGCCTGCTGGTTGCCCTCGCGTTGCTGGCGGCGGTGGTCGGCGCAGGCTGGTGGATCTGGACGACCCGCCTCACGGCCGCCCCGAACGGCATGATGACGGCATCCGGGACGCTGGAAGCTGACGAGGTGCTGGTCTCCTCGGAGGTGAGCGGACGCATCCTCGGGTTGGCGCGCGAGGGCGACACGGTGCAGGCCGGGCAATCGCTGGTCCGGCTGGACGACTCGCTGGTACAGCTGCAGATTCGGCAGGTGGACGCCGCCAACCAGCAGCAGCTGGTGATCCAGGCCGAGAAGTTTCAGCTCCGCACGCCGATCTCGGGCGTCGTGACCCGCGTGCCGCTCCACACCGGCGAGGTCGTCGCGCCCGGGCAGACCGTCCTGGCCGTGGCCGACCTCTCGACGCTCGATCTGACGGCCTACGTCCTGGAGCGCGACCTCGGCAAGGTGCGCGTCGGCCAGCGCGTCGCCGTCACCGCCGATCCGTTCCCAGCCCGGACGTTCTCCGGCGTGGTCACCTCCACGAAGCAGCAGGCCGAGTTCACGCCGCGCAACGTCCAGACCCAGCGCGACCGCCTGAACCTCGTCTTTGGCGTGAAGATCCGCGTCGAGAACCCGGACGGCGCCCTCAAGCCCGGGATGCCGGCCGATGCGACCTTCGAGCCGCTGAGCTAACGAGACCTCACCCCCTGCCCAGTTCCGGCGCGGAGAGGGTGGAGGCTCCATCTGGCCGTCGGGACGCCTTTACGCGCCAACGTGAAACAAGACGAGGTCGATTCAATGGGCTCGCGGATCGCGGCCATCATCCAGAAAGAGCTGTTGCAGATCCGGCGGGATCGGCGGACGCTGGCCATCGTGTTGGTGCTGCCGGTCATGCAGTTGCTGCTGCTCGGCTACGCCATCAACACCGTCGTCGATCACCTCCCGACGGTCGTCTACGACGAGGCCCGCGACCCCGACAGCCGGGCGCTGATCGCCGCCTTCCAGAACAGCACCTACTTCGACATCGTCGGGTCCGCGCTGACCCGCAACGAGGCCGTGGCGGCCATCGACGGCGGCCGGGCGAAGGTCGCGCTGCTGATCCCGCCGCGCTTCGGCGACGACGTGCTGGGCGGGCGGGTCGGGCAGGTGCAAGTACTGGTGGACGGCTCAGACCCGAACGTCGCGCAGACGGCCCTGATGGCGGCCGGCATGGTCAGCCAGGCGCAGTCGGCCAGCATCAACGCCAGCACGATCGAGCGGCTGGGCCGGCGCAGCGGCGCGGGCGGCGTCGAGATGCGGCCCGTGGTGCTCTACAACCCGAGCATGCTGAGCGCCAACTTCATGATCCCCGGCATCATCGGCATGATCATGCAGTTCCAGACGCTCATCCTGACGGCGTTCGCGGTGGTCCGCGAGCGTGAGCGCGGCACGCTGGAGCAGCTCATCGTGACGCCGATCCGCCCCTGGGAGCTGATGCTCGGCAAGCTGCTGCCCTACACCGGCATCGCGTTCATCGGGGCCACGGTGGCGCTGGCCGCCGGCTGGGTACTGTTCGGCGTCGAAGTGGCCGGCAGCCTGCCCCTGCTGGCGGCGCTCTCGGTGCTGTTCCTGATCGGATCGCTCGGGCTGGGCCTGCTGATCTCGACCGTCTCGCAGACGCAGGGGCAGGCGATGCAGTTGGCGATCTTCATCCTGCTGCCGACAGTCCTGCTCTCGGGGTTCGTGTTCCCCCGTGAGACGATGCCGTGGATCGTGCAGCAGTTGGGTCAGGTCATCCCGCTGACGTGGTATCTCCAGATCCTGCGAGGCATCATCCTCAAGGGGGTCGGCTTCGACGTGCTCTGGACGAGCGCGCTCCCGCTGGCCATCCTCAGCGTGACCGTCTTCACCCTGAGCGCCATGCGCTTCCAGAAGCGCGTCGGCTGAGGCACGATTGATGGCAGATCAGCCGCCGATCATCGAGGTGCAGGGACTCACACGCCGCTTCGGGGAACGCCTGGCCGTCAGCGATGTGACGTTCTCGGTGTACGAGGGCGAGGTCTTCGCGTTCCTGGGGCCGAACGGCTCCGGCAAGAGCACGACGATCCGCATGCTGTGCGGCATCCTGACGCCGAGCGGCGGGCGCGGCCGGGTACTCGGGTTCGACATCGCGCGGGACGGCGAGCGCATCAAGCAGAGCATCGGCTACATGAGCCAGCGCTTCGCCCTGTATGAAGAGCTGTCCGTCCGCGAGAACCTGGAGTTCTACGCCGGCGTCTACGAGGTGCCGGCCCGCGAGCGCCGCCAACGGATCGACGACCTGATCGCGATGGCCGGGCTGGAGGGCCGCGAGCAGCAGTTGAGCGGGCAGCTCTCGGGCGGCTGGAAGCAGCGGCTGGCGCTCGGGTGCGCCATCGTCCATCAGCCGCGCCTGCTGTTCCTGGACGAGCCGACGGCTGGCGTGGACCCGGTCTCGCGGCGGCGCTTCTGGACGATGATCCACGGGCTGGCCGAGAGCGGCGTGACCATCTTCGTGACGACCCACTACCTGGACGAGGCCGAGCACGCCACCCGCATCGGGATGATCCACAACGGCGTGCTGCGAGCGCTGGCAACCCCCGCCGATCTGAAGCACAACTCCTTGCAGGGCACACTGGTCAACGTGGTGTGCGGCGCGCCGTTCGAGGCGGTCCAGCGGCTGGAGGATCGACCGGGCGTACGGGATGTGGCGCTGCACGGCGTGGATGTCCACGTGCTGCTGGACGAGACCATCCTGACGCCGAATGGGCTGGCGGCGCTGCTGACGAGCGAGGGTATCGCCGTGCGGTCCGTGCAGCAGATCGAGCCAAGCCTCGAAGACGTGTTCATCAGCCTGATCGGCGCCAGCCCGACGCTGGCGCGCGGCGGCAAGTAGAGCCACACGCGGCCGTGGTGATGCTCGGGACATCGCTCGGGGCGGGGTTTTCCGCCAGCGGCAGGGAACGGTTGCAGATTGGCCCCGGGCTTCGCCGTCGAGGACCGTGCGGCGTAGGCGTGAACCGGGTCCAGATGGGCGCAGCGGGTCAGGGGGTGAGGTCATCGCGGGCCGTGGCAACATGCCACGCTCAGGGAGACTTCGACTACCGTGCCAGACTCAACAGCAGGTCGCCGATCCTCTCGTCGCGGTGGAGCACTGCCGCCTCGTAGCCGAGCGCGCCGAGCAGCGTCCGGATCGGACCGTCGGTGGCGGCCCAGCGGACCTCGCACACGATGACCGGGCGATACGCCGTCAGCACCTGCATGCCGCCAAGCAAGACGCGTAGCTCGGCCCCCTCCACGTCAAGCTTCAGAAAGTCCGGCGGCGGATACCCTTCGTTCAGCACCAGGTGGTCGAGCGTCGTGGCCTGGACCGTCTGGATGGTCGCGTCGGCTGGCTCGCGCTCGCCGGCGATTCTGCCGATGCCGCTGTAGCCGAACGTCGCGAACTGGACGCTGCCGGGCTGCTCGGCGAGGGCGGTGGGCACCACGCGGACCCGATCATCGCCGAGGCCGTTGAGGCGGAGCGTGGCCTCCAGGGCCGGGCGATCCGTGGGCGACGGCTCGACCGCCACCACCTGCCCATCAGCGCCGACCAGATCGGCCAGCACCAGCGTGTGGTACCCGACGTTCGCGCCGATATCGTAGGCAACGTCGCCGGGGCTCACGTGCGCCTGCATTGCCTGGACGACCTGCGGCTCAAACGTGCCGAGCAGGTAGCTGGGGCGCTGGCGGGTGGGCATCGCCAGGAGCTTGCCGCGCAACGGGCCGCCGAGCACCCGCCCCACGTACATCCCCTCGACGTGCGGGACGCCCGGCAACGCCGCCCCGAGGGCCTGGAGGCCGCCGACGGCCACCCCGCCGATGCGGTCGCGCGCTCGCTTGAGGAATCGGCCTGCCACATCGACCTCGACGCTGCCATCGCAGCAACGGCATGGTACTTCGATCGGACTGCTGGCCGCCGGGCGCCGGCCGACCGTACCATCTGCCAGAGCGGTCCGCGCAGCCACGCTGGCGCGCGGACGACTGGCCGAGAGGATGCCTCCATGAAGATCGGGGACGCCGGCGACAGCCTCAGTCTGGTGCGAGTGATCCTCGCGATGTTGGTCGGCGGCCTTGTGCTGGGCGTCGTCGGCTACGGCTTCGACCGCGCCATCGGTCCGATGATCGCCATGAACGGCTGGTGGACGGTCTTCGCATCAGGCGGCTTCATCCTGGGCGGGATGCTCCAGGCGGCGCGCGAGTTTGGCGATCCGCAGCCTGCCGAGCGGCGCGTCATGGCCGCGCGGACGCGCGCCCGCGAGGCCGCCGAGTCGGCAGCGGAGAAGGCCAGCGAGCCGTCGAAGGCTGACGCCGAGCAGCCATCGGCGCCGGTCGGAGAGTAGCACCGATTCGCGAGAGGCCCGGGCAGCGCCCCTCACCTCCCGCTCTCCCGCACGCGGGAGATGATGTCGGCGCAGCCGATAGTTGCGCCGCGCAGCGGGGCGGGGGGTGAGGGGTTCTCGCCGGGGAGTGAGGGCCTCTCGCGCTACGACTTGAAGTAGTACGTCGCCGGCTGCGACGACCCCGGCGACTTGTGGCTGGCGCTGTTGAACAGCCGGTCCGGGATGTTCCCCAGGTTGTTCTTCGAGACGCGGACGCCCGTCGTGGCTGGCGACAGCCCGACCGTCCCAATCGTCCACAGCTCCTCGGCCAGGATCGACCAGACCTGCTTCGTCAGGGCGATGCGCTCCGCGTCGGGGACGCCCATCGCCTTCTGGTACAGCTCCATCATCTCCTTCATCCTCGGCGGCGGCTCCTTGCCCTGCGTCCCGCCCGAGGCGAACCAGCGACCGTACAACGGGCCGTTGTACGAGGTGCCGCTCGACGGGAAGGCGTTGCCAGGATCCTGCGCGTAGATGTCCTCGATGCCGTCCGCTGCCCGAATCGCGATGTGGTGCTCGTTGGCGGAGATCAACTTCTCGGCCAGGCTGCGCTCGTTCTCCTTGACGTCCGCCTGCAAGCCGATCGCCTTCCAGTGCTCGCGGACCATCTCGGCCACCTTGGTCAGCGGGAAGAAGACGCCGCTCTGCGTCATCAGCTCGATGCGGAGCCGCTGGCCGTTGTCGGTCCGGAGCCGGTACCCCTCGGCATCCTTCTTGTCCAGGCCGATCCGGTCCAGGATCTCATTCGCCTGCTTCGGATCGTACTGCATGTTGAGGTTACGGTACTGTGGCCCCGGGCTGTACTGCGAGTCCTCGCCGATGATGTACGAGCCGGGCGTGCCCATCCCCAGCCACAGCGCCTCGTTGAGCTGATCCCGCTGGATGCCCAGCGACATCGCGATGCGGAAGTCCTTGTTGTTGAGCCACTTCGCGACCTCCGCATCGGCCTCGTAGCTCATATTGAGCCGCAGCGGCGCGTCCGAGCCGAAGTTGGCCGGGTCCAGGTGAACCTTGTAGTTGCCCTTCTGCTGATTTTCGATCAGCACCGGCAGCTTGCCAAGATCGATGTGGCGGCCCTGGAAGTCGATCTCGCCGGCGATGGCCCGCAGGTTCAGGATCTCGAGGTTCTCGGCCAGTTGCATCTGGATCTTGTCGATGTACGGAAGCTGGTTGCCCTCGGTGTCCACCCAGATGCTGTACGGGTTGCGCTCGTAGCCCCAGACCGCCGAGTTGGCCGGGCTGACCGTCTTCCAGGCCGAGACGACGGGCAGGTCGGGGTTGAGGGCCGGGTCCGACTTGTTCTTCATCAGGTTGACCCAGTTGTCAAAGCCGGCCGCCTTGACCGCGTCGTCGATCTGGGCCTGCGGCGTGTACTTCGGGTGGAACTGCTTCAGGTAGTGGGCCGGCGCATATGGCCCCGCGCCCAGACCTTCGGAGCCGTTCTCGTGCTGGCCGCCGAGTCGGTTCAGACCCGTCAGCACCACCAGCAGGGCTGGATACGGGGACGGCGAGCGGAACGCCACCGTGCTCGCGTCGATCTTCTCCAGGCGGACCGGCTTCCGGTCGATCATCATCTGGACCATCGGCGCGGGCGTCAGCTCCTTGTTCGAGTACATGTCCTCGAACCAGAAGACGAAGTCGTCCGCCGTGAACGGCTGGCCATCGGACCACCGCATCCCGCGCCGCAGCTGGAGGATCAGCGACCGACCGCCATCGGCCTCCTCCCAGCCCCGCGCGATGTTCGGCACGATCTTCTGGCAGGCGTAGTCCCAGTACACGACGTTGTCGATACCGGCAAAGCGGCGACCGTTGTACTTGTCGCCGGGGCCGGTGAACGCCCGACGGAGCGTGCCGCCGTACGTGCCGATCTCCCGCAGCGGCTTGACGACCAGCGGATCCTGCCCGATGCGCTCCTGGATGGGCGGCAGCGCGCCCGCCTTGACCAGCTCCGCGAGCATCGGGGCCTCCTTGAAGCTCTTCGGAGCCTGGGCCGGGTCGGTGAGGATGGTCGGCCCTTCGAGCTTGCCGACAAGCTGCGCGCCCAGCTTCGGCTCGGCCGGCTTCGCGGCGGCGGGCGCAGCCGGCGCTGGCGCAGCGGTCGGCTTCGCATCGGCGGCCGGCTTCGCGGCGGCCGGAGCCTGAGTCGGTGCGGCGGCAGCGGCCATCGTCGGCGCGGCCGGGGCTGGGGCCGGCGCAGCCGGCTTGGGCGCCTCGGCCGGCTTCGCCGGGGCCGCGGTGGGTGCGGCAGGTGATTGCGGCGCACAGGCCGCCAGCAGGCCGACGCCGGCCATCCCGAATCCTAGCTGCAAGAGCTCGCGTCGTGACACTCCGTGCTTCGTCGCCAAGAGATCGCTCCTTCATCGAGAACGCGGCTCACCACAGCGTGAGCCAGGCGCGACAGCGCAGCAGCTCGACCACTCCATCTGATGCTGGTCAGCGATATCCCTCTCCACTCACCTCCGAGGCTGCCCGCGCACGCCATTGGCGCAGCAGCGATAGTTCTGGTCTACCAGCTTTCCGGGGGCGCGTCAACGCTTGCGGCAGACCGACGCCCGCGCGCAATTCGCACCCCTCAGTCAGTGGCCACGACGCCTGCATGACGGTCAGCCAGCCCACACCGGTACACTTCTCCTCAGCCGGCTGACCGAGCCGCGCACCCCGCATCTGGAATCCGAGTGCTTCCCGAGCGTATGACGACAACACCAGCCGAGCGCCTGATCTGCATCGAGTGCGGCCACCGTCTCTGGATGGCTCCCGACCACCGTGTGCCCTGTCCCGACTGTGGCGGCGAGCTTCGCCGGATGGGACCGTTCGAGGCGTTCGTGGACCGCTGGTTCGCGCCGCCCGACATGCACGCCTCGGACATGCACCGGCGGCACATGCAGCTGGTCGAGCTGCTCTGGACGGCTGACGGGCGCGGCCAGGAGTGGTACGAGATCGTCAATCCGAAGAAGGTCTCGTACTCGGCGTTCGTGAAGCGGGTCAACCCGCTCATCTGCCGAGGGCTGGACGAAGGGTGGATCGTGGCGAAAATCCCACGCGCCCCCGTCCCCAGCGACACGGCGTACGGGCTGGACATCTCGGATCCAGAGCGGTTCGTGGACGAGCTTGGGAGGCTGTTCGCCCCGTAGGTGCGAGCACGGGGCGGTCGACTCGGTGGACCTCGGATCATCGAGCGAATCAGCGCAAGACGGAGGGGATGAGTATGTCAGGCGTGGTCACGGCGGTCAGCCGAAGCGGATCACACACGATGGTCAAGCCGAACGAGACGAGCGTTCGGCTGCTCACCGGGCTCGGCGTGGAGGGCGACGCGCACCTGGGCGAGACGGTCAAGCACCGCTCACGGGTGGCGATTGACCCGACCGTGCCAAACCTGCGCCAGGTGCACCTGATCCACGCCGAGCTGCACGACGAGCTTGAGGCGGCCGGCTTCACGGTCACGCCCGGGATGATGGGCGAGAACGTGACGACCCGTGGCGTCGATCTGCTGGGCCTGCCGACCGGTACGAAGCTGCGCCTTGGCGCATCGGCAGTGGTCGAGGTGACGGGCCTGCGGAACCCGTGCGCGCAACTGGACGGCCTGCAGCCGGGCCTGATGAAGGCGAACCTCGACCGTGACGCGGCCGGCAACCTGATCCGCAAGGCGGGCATCATGGGCGTCGTGCTGGCGGACGGCGAGGTCCGCCCGGGTGACGCCATCACGGTGGAGCTCCCGCCGGAGCCGCATCAGCCGCTGCAACCGGTCTGATCGCCGGCTTCCAGCGCAGTGCGGCCCCTGATGTACCCGCCGGCAGCTATCCTCTATCCTGCGGTCTGGCTGGTCGCCGGTCGGCCGCGAGGAGCCCTTAGCCGAGCTGCTCGCTCAACCCGACGATGATGCCCTCGGGGCCGCGGATGTAGGCGAGCCGATACGTATCTTCGTGCTGCACCACGTCGCCGACCAGTGCGGCGCCGTGGGCAAGCAGGCGCGCGACCGTGTCGTCGACGTCATCGACGGCGAACATGATGCGGCGGATCCCGAGTGCGTTCACCGGAGCGTTCTCGGGTCCGGTTCTGATCGCTGCCGGCGTGTGGAACTTGTCCAGCTCGATCCGTCCGTGGCCGTCCGGAGTGCGCATGAACGCGAGGGTCGCACGAACGTTCTGAAGGCCGATGAGACGATCTACCGAGGGGCCTTCGACGGTCGTCTCGCCCTCCAGCTCCATTCCAAGCTCGACAAAGAACGCCTTCGCAGCCTCGAGGTTGTCAACCACGATGAGGACATTGTCCATCCGCCGAATCGTCATGGGAGGCCTCCTTCTTCGTCGCGCGGCCCGTCGTGGCCGCTGGTGTACCTGGGACGGAGCCAGCGCCACATTCTCGACACCCGACGGGACAACCTTCCAGGGCGCCCGACAGCCTCCCCAGCAGGCTCTGGTCAAGGGTCACGCCAGAACCCTTCGGTTCGCGTAACTCCGATTCCACGAACGAATGCCCTTCAGTCACGTCAAGTCTCTGTAGGTTCAGGCGTACGCGGTGCCCGTGCTCTTCGTCGCTCCTGCTACGACAACGATGACGATGGGTCATAGCCGAGGCGTTCGATCGCCCAGTGAAGCTCATTGGTAACGAACGCCCGTTCATCGGCTGAGAGTTGGTTATCACGATGGTGGACGGCGGGGCGCTCGAAACCGGCCGACGTCTCGACATCATCGAGTCCCAACTTCTCGAAGAGCAGGCGACGCTGGCGTGGCCAATCCTCGGCCAGGTCCTCCAGCCGCACCGGCAAACAGCTCCTCCACGAAGCCGCGCAGGATGGCGACGAGCGTCGGTCGGCCGTCGAAGTAGCGTGGCACGATGCGACGATAGGTCGTCGGCTCGTACGGACCGCGTGGGGGCATCCGCCCATCGGCGGGGATGCCTACGTCGAAGGCGTACCAGACCAGTTGCTGCCAGAGCCGATCGAGTGCCGCCCAGTCGCGCGGTACTCCGACCATCGACGGGAGATCCCAGCCGCGAAACTCGGTCTGGGAATAGCCGCACAACGTCACGCGCATGAGGCGGTCGAAGCGGCGCAAGGCGTCATCCCCGTGGAATGGCGTGTACGCGCCGGTCAGGGCATGAGCCAGGTCTTCCAAGCCCCCAGGGTCGATCAGGAACCGTGTCTCATCCGGCAGCGCATAGACCACCGGGTGCTGACCAAGCACGGTGGCGAGGCGGGTGGTTCCTGATCGTCCCGTTCCACCGATGAAGAAGGGCCCTGGCGTGGTCATCCTGCGCGCACTCCCCGATAGGTCTTGCCACATTCGGATCAGCGACTTGCGCCCGCTCCATCGTCTTCCTGGTACCGTCTGACCCACTCGTCCGACTGGGCATCAGCCTGACGCTTCAGGCGACGCTTCGAGGTACCGAGGTCTGCTGGCGGTGCAATCTCCAGGAAGTCGAGGATATCCCCAAGTGTTTCCTCATAACGATTCACGAGTTCCTCATAGACGACTTCGAATGGCTCGATGCCGTTCTCGGTGAAGTAGGATCTCCAGGCCAGGTTGTGGTCGTCGATCTGCCGCGCCAGATAGGCGATTGCCTCCCCGTCGTAGTGTGGCTCCTGGACCAACGTCGGCTTGTCTTCCGTCATCCAGTTCCAGGCTCCGGTCTGCATCGCCTTCCAATGCGAGATCGCCTGACGCACGGTGTCCCGTCGACGGAGCCAGATGTAGCGCAGGTTGGGGAAGGTCTTCGGTAGGAGGCTCGGCAGCTCCGCCAGTGGATCCCTCGAATCTGGCTGCAGTTTCTGAACGAAATCGCCGGCATACCCCCAGGCCATCTTCGCGCCGAAGACGCCGTTCGGCGTCGCGGTCTGCTCCATTGCCGCGCGGACAAAGTCAGCGTAGTCGTAGTCGATCAGCCCCCAGGTGGTCGCCCAACGCTGCTCATCATCCTGCCAGAAGTACTCAGCTGGCTGGCCAGCAACGCCCGTGTTCCAGAGGCCTTCACAGAGCAAGGTGCTGCCGCTTCGAGCGGTGCAGCAGACGAGGTAACAGGTATTCGGTGTCATCAGTCACTCACACGTTCAGCGCCAGCAGATGATCGTCGAGATCGCATCTGCACACGGCGTTCCATTGAAGAGACATCGGCGTCTGGTACTTCCGGACATCG
Source organism: Chloroflexota bacterium (assembly GCA_020850535.1). NCBI lineage: Bacteria > Bacillati > Chloroflexota > Chloroflexota bacterium. The sequence goes on along the minus strand of JADZEM010000048.1, from coordinate 16,350 downwards.
CCAGGAATCTAAAATCCGCTCAGCCGATGCGGAAGGTCCCTACATCATGGAGCCAGACGGTTAGGCCAGCGCGAGGGCCACACCAAGCATCACTGCGAGGATGCTCACCAACCGGAACCGTTGTGTCATTTGCGTTTCAGACCAGCCTAGCCCGGCTTGATCACGGGAACCTGTTGTGAGTGAGTCAAGTTTCAGGCAATCAATCTGTTGCTGGTGCAGAGGCGTGCGATTGCCCGGTCAACGTGGTCGAAGGCGGGGCGGAGCCTGGAGTTGGCGGGGGTGGCAGCGGGGATGACCTGAGCCAGACCGGACGAGGCGAGCGTAGGTGCGGGTGAAGAAGAGCGCGGCGCGGAGGCCGTCCTGGTCGATCTGATCTTGCGCCTGCATCAGCGAGCGGTTCACAGCGGTCGTCATCCGGGCCGGTCCTGGCTGGCCGCGTGCTGCATTCGATCTCTCTGAGGCACCATATCTGGTCAGAGGCTGGTCCGGGGAGGGAAGCCGCGGTGTTCAGCGATACGAATCGGCCCGCGCCGATCCCCGCCGAGATCGTCGCGTACTACTCCACCACCGGCATCGAAGCGGCTCGCCTGTCGAGGGGCCGCGGCCGGCTCGAACGGGCACGCACCCAGGAACTCCTGGAGCGGTATCTGCCGCCGGCCCCGGCCGTGATCCTGGACGTCGGCGGCGGGCCTGGGGTGTACGCCTGCTGGCTGGCACAACACGGCTACACGGTCCATCTGATCGACGCCGTACCGCTCCACGTCGAGGAGGCACGGCTGGCCTCGTCCCAGCAGCCGGACCATCCGCTCGCCAGCACCGCCGTGGGCGACGCCCGCCAGCTCGACTGGCCAGACGAGAGCGTGGACGCGGTGCTGCTGCTCGGCCCGCTCTACCACCTGACTGAGCCCACAGACCGGTCGGCCGCGCTCCGCGAGGCGCGGCGGGCGCTTCGGCAAGGCGGCCTGGTGCTGGCCGTCGGCATCGCGCGCTTCGCGACGGCCCTCTACGGGCTGTTTCAACATTGCCTGGACGAGCCCGGCTACCTCGACATCATGGCCCGCGACCTGGCCGACGGTCAGCATCGGGGGCGATCCGAGCCGCCGCTGAACTTCACCACGGCGTACCTGCACCGACCAGAGGAGTTTGCGACCGAGTTTGCGGAGGCTGGCCTGTGCCACGAAACGACGCTGGCAATCGAAGGCGTCGGCTGGCTGCTCCAGGATCTTGACCAGCAGTGGGCCGATCCCGACCACCGTCAACGCCTGCTCGATCTCCTGCGGACGCTCGAAGCAGAGCCGACGATGCTGGGCGCCAGCTCGCACATCATGGCGGTCGGGCGGCGCTGCTGAGGGTCTGCATGAGCGCCGTGCTACGTTCTGCGCTCAGAACCTCATCACCCGGCCTGACTACGACCTCAAGCCGGCGAAGGAAGGTCTACCCAGCCCGGTGGATAGTGACCTCTGGAGCAAGGGGCGCAAGATGACGATCGGGCAGGCAACGAGCTACGCACTCCATGCCGCGGATCAGCGAGGCCATTGCCTCTGTTGTCGTCTGCGGCCGGAACCGGTGTCACGGTGATCCCATGAAGCTCGACCATCTGGGTGCTCCACTGCGGCCAATGACGCGCGTGCAGGGCAAGGCGTCCAGCAGTGTGTACCGGCTCGACACCGAGCACGGGTCGTTCGCGGTGAAGGAGCTCGGCCTCGAACGTGGCTCGACGTTCAGGCACGACGATGTGTTCCGTTTCGAGCGCGCGGCGTTCACGGCCGGCGTCCCGATGCCCGAGCCGATCTCCGCCGATACCGAGGTGCTTGTGCATCGGTGGGTCGACGGAGACGCGGTGCCCGAAGAGCCGGTGTCCCGGGCGTTCACGCACGAGATCGGCGAGATCCTCGCCTGCATCCACGCGCTCGACGTCACCTGGACGCACACGTCCGTCGAAGACCCGGCGCCGCGAGACTGGCGCGAGCTCGCAAGGAGGGCGGCGGTGACCGACCAGCCCTGGGCCGACGAGCTTGCCGGCGCCGTCGATGCGTTGCTGGCGGTCGCGGACTTCGTCGACACCTGCGAACGGCCAGGCCCCGTCGTGCTGACACACCGGGACATCCACCCGTGGAACCTGCTCGCGCGAGAGGGTCGGCCGGTGGTGCTCGACTGGGAGCTGTCAGGTTCGCTCGATCTGGCCAGTGAGCTGGGATCGACCGCGCTGAGCCTCTCGAAGGGACGTGGCTTCGACCACATCGACGCGGCGGTCTTCCGCTCGGTCCTCGACGGCTATGTCGCAGGGGGCGGAGCGCTGCCGCCATCGGGTCCGAGCTGGTTCGTGTTCATCATCGGCGGCTGGCTGGGGTTCACGCGCTGGAACATCGTGCGCTGCCTGGCCGGTGTCGAGGCGACCACCGGGCCCGGTCTCGCGCGGTGCCACGCGGAGGTGCGCAACGGGTTGCGCGGCCTGCCCGACATGTTCGGCCGACTCCACGCGTTCGAGGATCTGCTGCCTTGACCGTGACCAGCCTCGGTGCCGAGCGCGCTGCACGACGCACGCTCCCGAATCCCGCTCGCTCGTGGCCGACACTCCATGAGCGCGCGATTGGCGCGTCGATCTCCAGCACGTGATACTCGGGCTGCACCAAGACGGCTGTAGCCTGTCACCGGGCTTCTGCCGAGGCTCGCCTCCCGAGCGTCTTTCACCACCCGCGTCCGTTTCTGGGACATCCTGGCAGGGCAGGATGTTCTGGTTGAGGACGTGCGGACGAGGAGACGGTTCTGGGCCTCGGCAATCCGCCTGTCAGGCAAAGTGCGGCATGACATCTGAGACGAAGAGTTCGCGAGTCTCGATGTCGTCCGGGTGCTCGCCATTGATGATCAACTCGATACCGGCATCCTCGTATTGCCCGATCAGGTCGACCGCCTCGGCCACCGTGCCCACGAAGCCACGCAACGATCCGCCGGCAGACAGTCGCTCACGCTTCGCCGCCACGGCGGCGTCGTCGCGGGCAAGCAGCCAGCGCTGGAGAAGCGTTTTTTCGATTGTATCATAATCGCGACTTGCCGTTTCGCAATGTCCGCGCAACACTGCCAGCTTGTGCCGGACTTCATCAAGATCGACATCGGCAAGGTCGCCGACGATGTTGCACGCGTCGGCCAGACGGGCAACCGCGCGCAACGTCATCTGCTCGCCGCCGCCGGCGATCATCACCGGCGGATGCGGCTGCTGTACCGGCCTCGGTTCGAGGATCGCATCCTCGACGTGGAAATACCGGCCGTGGAACGTTGTGCGCGGCTCGGTCCACATCTTCAGGATCAACTGGACCGCCTCCTCCGCCTGCTGGATGCGGGTCGCCGGTCGCAGCGGGAACTCCCAGCCATATTGCCTGTATTCATCCTCGAAGAAGCCGGCGCCGATGCCGAGCGTCAGTCGTCCCCGGCTGATCACATCGACGGTTGCTGCGATCTTGGCGAGATGGGCCGGGTTGCGATAGCCAACCGAGGTGGCCAGCGTGGCGAGCCGGATGCGGCTGGTGACGGTCGCCAGCGCTGCCAGGGCGATCCAGCCTTCCATGACCGGCTCGTCGGGTTCGCCCACACGAGGGATCTGGATCATGTGATCCAGGACCGAGAACCAGACAAAGCCGTGGTTCTCCGCCCATTGCGCCTTCACCTTCACGGCCTCGAAGGCCTCGGACGGATCGGCGGCGTCGAGCCACGACGAGTTGTGCAGGCCAAACTTCATGGCAAGGGACTCCAGCTTTCATTGGACAGCGTGGCGGCGGCGCCCACCGACGCCAGGGTGGTGACGCCTCGGGACACGCAGCCAGTATAGGGCGAACAGGCGTTCTGGGCGAACCTGGTGACGAGGGTGCTGAAGGCTGTCGAAGTTTCCTCTTCAACCGGCGCCACGGAGCCCATGCTCACCTGCGATGATGACGTACGGAACGGGATCAAGCACAACCCGCAACGTGTCTCAACACACCTCTGCCCGGACTAGAGACCGAATGCATCGCGTATCAGCAGCGCGCACTCCGCCGGCGCGGCTTTGCTGGTATCGACTGTGAGATCGTAGTGCTTGCCCTGGTGAACGCGATCGTATTGCCAGCGGGCGAGACCGATTAGGCGGTCGCCTCGCGCGCGCTCGCGCGCTTCGAGCACGTCGAGCGGCGCGGATACGCCGACCATATGCAGGGTGACGTCGCACAGCAGGGCCGCGTATTCGGTTGCTTCGTTCCCAAGCATCACGTCGTCGACGATCAGATTGTTACCAGCCTGGGCCATCGCCGCGATGGCACGGCGCATGCCGAGAAACGTCCGCTCTGCCACCGGCCCGCGCTGGATGCTGATAACTGGCTTGCCATCTTGCAGGCCGGTCTCGAACATCAGGCCCTCGGGATGATCCAGGTAGGGCTCTGGCATCATGTCGAGGAAGGCATCCATCTGCACATGTAGAAACGGCGCGGACGTGATTTTCTGCAACGCCTTCGCGACGGAAGTCTTGCCAGCGCTACCGACACCATTGAGCAAAACGACGTGCACGAGTCTATGCAAAGATGGCTTTCTGAGCACCCACGATGATGATCGCTGGCCCCTTTCAAGCAGTGTCGCGGACTGAGGCCGTGGCTGCCAGCTACCTCGAGGAGTTCTCAGGGCGATTGCATAACCTTGTGTCAAGTGGAGACCGAAAGGACGGTACCGCGGCCTGCTCCGGAGGGTCGTAAGCAGGAGGATATCGATGCCAAGCCTGCCAGCGACTGTAGGCCATCGCGAATAGTGCAGCAGGCTCTGGTCAAGCCAGAAACCTCCGGTTCACGTAACCCTGTTTACACGACCAGACGATAGCCCTGAACCACATTACCTTGACATTCGCAAAACGTAGTAGCCTCAAGGCATATGACCGGCCGAGGCAACAAGGCTGGGCTTGCCTACGCTCAGCACCCGTCCCCGAGAGACTCTCTTTGAGAGGGTACTGAAGATCATCGCCTGACCTTCTGCCGGTTCGCGTACCCGCCTTACACAACCCACTTTCGATCTCAAAGATTGAGGGGGCGCGGTGGGACGGTGCCCGACAACCTCCCCGGCGGCCCGTCCTGCGAATAGGCCTCCGGCAACGTGGCAACGCTGATGGCTCATCACGGATGAGGGTGCAGCGGTCGGCGGCGCGTTCGACAGCGACACGGCAATCGCCCTGCGCGTCCAGCGGGCGCGCTTGCACTCGGCGGGCCGTTCCCCATACGCTCCTGCCGGCCGCCGGCAGACCGGTGGCCGGCACCTCCACGAAGAGCGAGTGATGCGCCCGTTTTGCCTCGTCAGGGATGAAGATGTCAGCGGCGTCTCGGGAACGGGCGTCGTGGCCGAGGGCGTCGTGTTCTCGTCGGGCAAGGTCGTCATGTCGTGGTGCAGCGAGTACGCCTCGGTGACCATCTTCGACAACGTCGAGGATCTGGAGAAGGTCCACGGGCACGGCGGGCGCACCCGCATCGAGTGGCTGACACCGCCCAGCGAGCCGCCCTGTCCCGGCGACTGAGCGTCTGCTGAGGGGCACGGGTCCGACCGGCGCAGGCCCGCGCAAACTGTTGTCAGTCAGACGCGCGCCCGCGGTCAGGCCGGATCGGCAACCCGCTGGCCCTGCATCGCCAGGAGCACCGCGCCGGCCGCGTTGTGGCCAGACGCCCCCATGACGCCGCCGCCCGGGTGCGTCCCCGAGCCGCACAGGTAGAGTCCCTGAATCGGCGTGGTGTAGCGAGACCAGCCCACCAGCGGCCGGCCGAAGAACAGTTGCCCCAGCGAGAGCTCGCCGTGGAAGATGTGCCCGCCGGTCAGGCCGAAACGGGCTTCGAGATCCGGCGGGGCCAGCGGCAGCAGGTGCTCGATGGCGGACGGCAGGTTCGGCGCGTACTCGCCGAGCGTGCCCACGATCCGGTCCGTGAACACCCCGCGCTCGGTCTCCCAGGAGCCTTCCGCCAGCCGATACGGCGCATACTGGACGAACAGCGAGAGAACGTGCTTGCCCTCAGGGGCAAGGGATGGATCGTAGGTCGTGGGGATGCCGACCTCGATCATCGGGTGTTGCGAGGTGCGCCCGTACTTGGCGTCGTCCCAGGCCCGCTCGATGTAGTCCACGCTCGGGGCGACGTGCGCCGTGCCCCGGTGCTGCGGCCCGAGCGCCGTGCCGGGCAGCGCCCGCCAGGACGGCAGCTCGCCCACGCCAAGGTTGAGCTTGAAGGAGACGCCGGCGATCTTCCAGGCGTCCACCTCGCCGGCCAGGTCGGCGGGCAGGTGCTCCCGCCCGACCAGCCCCAGGAAGGTCCGCTTCGGATCGGCGTTCGAGAGAACCACCCGCGCGGGGATCTCCTCGCCGCCGGCCAGCGCCACCCCCGTAGCGACGCCATCGCGCACGAGAACCCGATCCACGGCAGCGCCGGTGCGGATCTCCGCGCCGGCCGCCCGGGCCGCGCTGGCGATGGCCTGGGAGACGGCGCCCGTGCCGCCCCGCGCGAAGCCCCAGAGGCCGCGCGAGCCGGCCGCCCGGCCCATCATGTGGTGGAGCAGCACGTAGGCCGTCCCCGGCGTGCGCGGCCCGGCCGCCGCCCCGATCACGCCATCGGTCGCCAGGGCCGCCTTGAGCGCACCCGACTCAAACCAGTCGTCGAGGAAGTCGGAGGCGCTGGCCGTGAAGACCCGCACGACCTCGGCAAGGTGCTTGCGGGGCAGCGTGTGGAGCCGCCCCATGAACGCGGCCCAGTCGGCCACGGCCTCGGGATCGTCGGCGGGCAGGCCGGGCGGCGGCTGGAGCAGCAGCGGCTCCACGAACGCGGTCACCCGGTCGAGCATCTCCTCGTAGGCCGGGTAGCGCTCGGCGTCTCGCGGCGAGAGGCGGGCCAGCTCCTCGCAGGTGCGGGCCATGTCCCGCCACATGAAGAAGTGCTGCCCGTCCAGGCGCGGCGAGAAGTAGGGCGGGTCTTTCGGCAGGATCTCGTAGCCGTGGCGGTGCAGTTGGAGATCCTGGACGACCTTCTCCTGAAGCAGCGACACCAGGTAGGCCGCCGTCGAGACGCGGAAGCCCGGCCACGGCTCCTCGGTGACGGCGGCGCCGCCCAGCACCTCGCGCCGCTCCAGCACCAGGACATCCAGCCCCGCCCGCGCGAGGTAGGCAGCAGCCACCAGTCCGTTGTGGCCGCCCCCCACCACGACGGCGTCTCGCAGGCGGGTCATCTCAGCGCGTCCCGAGCGCCTGCACCACCGACGCGATGGTGTCCGGAGTGGTCCCACAGCAGCCGCCGACAATCGTCGCGCCGAGATCGCGCCACGCCCGGGCCTCGTCGGCGTAGCGGGCGGGCGGGTACTCGTCGGTGAACAGCCACTCCGGCGGGTCGAAACGCCCGACGTGCGGATACAGCCCCTTCGCGCCCGAGCGGACCTTCGCCATCTCGACCAGGCCGGCCCGGCAGTCGTCCGGCGGGGCGCAGTTGACCAGGATCGCGTCCACGCCGAGCGGCGTCAGCGCGGCCTCGGCCTCGGCCATCGTCTCGCCGGTGAACAGCTTGCCGTCCTCGGTCGGCGCGAACGCCATCCAGCAGGGCAGCCCGACCTCGTTGGCCGCTTCCAGCGCGACCTTCGCCTCGGACACCGAGTTGACCGTCTCGATCAGCACCAGATCGCAGCCAGCCTCGGCCAGCGTCCCGATGGTCTCGACGTACTCGGCGCGAGCCTGCGCGGGGGTCGGCGCGAGGTCCGGGCGGAAGCACCATTCGAGTGTCGTGATCGCGCCGGCCACGGCCACGGGCCGCCCATTCGCATGGGCGTCGCGGCTCTCGACGGCGAGCGTGGCCGCCGCGCGCAGCAGCCGCTCGGCGCGGTTCTCCAGGTCGCCCGCCCCGACCTGCTTGCGGTGGGCCTCGTCGCGGAAGTGGTTGTAGAGCGCCCGCCGGGTCAGCTGAAACGTGTTGGTCGAGATGACATCCGCGCCGGCCTGCACGTAGTCGCGGTGAATCGCCCGGACGACGGTCGGCCGGTCGATCACCTGATGGTCGGCCCAGGTCACATCCCGCCGCAGGATCTCGGTGCCGATGCCGCCGTCGAGGACAACTGTCCCACCGCGTCCCATGCGCTCCAGCAGCGGCGCGTAGTGCGCCGTCTCGCGTCGCCCGCTCATGCTGCCGCCTCCCGCACCGCCACCAGCGCCTGCACGTGCGCGGGACCGCCACCGAAGCCCACCCCGACGATCCTGGCCCCGTGGTGCACCGCCCCGTGCCCCAGATCGGCGAAGCGGGCGGGCGTCCAGGCGGCCGTCTCGGCAAAGCGCGGGAAGAACTCGAACTTCCAGGACGGCGGGTCGTAGACGCCCAGGTGCGGGATCAGGCCGGCCGGCCCGCCCTCCTCGATGCGCTTGAGCGCGGCCTCAGCCGTGTCGGCTGGGGTGTTCTCGACGAGGACAGCCTCGGCCCCGAGGTGCCGCGCCAGGTAGACGGCGTCGGCCAGCGGCTCGCGGCTCAGCAGCTCGCCCTCCGGCCCGACGATGAAGCTGACCCAGAACGGCAGGCCGGTCAGGCGGGCGGCCTCGATGGCGGCCTTCGTCTCGTGGATCGTGTTCATGGAGGAGAGCAGCAGCAGGTCAGCCCCGGCCTCCACCAGCGTCTCGGCCAGCTCGTTGTGCTCGGCGCGGGCCGTGTCGTGATCCGGCGAGAGGTCCGGCCGGAAGCAGTGCTCCAACGGCCCGATCACGCCAGCGATCGGCACGCCGGCGCGGCCGGTCTGCTGGCGAGCCTCCCGCGCAAGCTGGACAGCCTTGCGGGTCAGGTCGACGTGGCGGGTCGCCAGCCCCGGTGCGCCGATGTGGGCCATGTGCGCGGGATCGCGGAACACGTCGAGGTAGATGCGCGCGTTGAGCTGGAACGTGTTCGTTCGCAGCACGTCGCAGCCAGCCTGGAGGTACTCGACGTACAGGGCGCGGACCGCGTCCTCGTCAGTCAGCATCCCGTGGCCGCGCCAGCGCACGCCCCTGTCAACCAGCTCGGCCCCCATGGGGCCGCTGACGACGAGCGGACTCGGCTTCGCAGCATCGCGGAGAGGGTCAGTCGCAGTCACGGTCGTGGCTCCTTCCAGGGAATGAGGATGGGGCCAGCCTGTTAGTGGCAGCGTGTGTCCTGGGACGGAGGATAGCATCGCCGGCCGCGCCGCGCGAGATATCCGGACGCGTGCTCGGTGCGATTGCCGCGGATTCCGCAGACAAAACGTTTCGGCACGCCGTCACCCTCTTGACACGGGCCGGCGGTTGGGCAATAGTGCCCCAGCGCCAGGGGTGGTGGCGTCGCCAACGGCTCGGCCGGCAATTTTCGCGGTGCATCGGTGCGCCGCTGGACGTGGGAACGGCATGGAGATTCGACGGCCGCTCACCCTCGAAGAGGTCGCGCGTCAGGCAGGCGTCTCCAAAACGACAGCCTCGGTGGTGTTGAACGGACGGGCCGAACAGGTTCGTATCAGCGAGTCCACCCGTGACCGTGTCATGGCCGTCGCGAACGAGCTGGGCTACGTTCCCGACCACGCCGCGCGCAGCCTCAGACGCCGAAGAACGGGGATCATCTCGCTGCTGCTCTGGCGGCTCGGCAGCCCGTTCTTCAGCGAGATCGCGTCGGGCGTAGGGTCGGTCGCCGGCAGCCGTGATTACGAAGTCAGCGTCATCGACGCGCACGACCTCGAGGCCGAGCTGCGCGCGCTTCAACATCTCCGCCAGGGCAGCGCGGACGGCGTGATCATCGCCGTCAACCGGCGGCAGGCAGTCGGCGCGGCGTTCGACTCGCTGCTGCTCCTGGCCCAGCGGCGGCTGCCGGTGGTGATCCTGCTCGATCACAGCCCGCACCCGTCGATCCCCTCGATCCGCGTGGACGACTTCGACGGCGGGTACATCGCCACGCGGCACCTGGTCGGGCTGGGCCACCGGCGCATCGGACACATGACCTGGGACGACGTGCCCCTGGTGACCGACGAGCCGGACGCCGGGCATGGCCGCTTCCAGGGCTACCGCAAAGCGCTGGCGGAGGCGGGCATCGAGTTCGTCCCGTCCTGGGTGACGGCCGGCCCGCGCGGCACGAACGGCGGCCTGGAGCTGGCGCGGCGATTCGTGGCGGCGCACCCTGACCCATCGACCCGCCCGACGGCGATCTTCGCCACCAACGACCTGATCGCCATCGCGGCGATGCGCGGTCTCCACGAGGCCGGCCTGCGCGTGCCAGACGACATCGCGATGGTCGGGTTCCACGGCGTCGAGCTGGGCACGCTGACGATCCCCGCCCTGACGACGGTCGTGCTGGGCTCGACGGAGCTGGGGCGGCTGGGCGCGGAGACGCTCTTCGACCTGCTGGACGGCCACGAGCCGGCCGATCCGGAGCGGGTGCTGCCGGTGCGGCTGGTGGTGCGGGAGTCGTGCGGGGCGCAGCTCGCGCGGTAGGCGCCGACAGACGTTGCGGGCTCGGGGTCGGGCAGCGGAGACGTCCGTATCTGCATCCGCCCCTGTCTCAAAAATGCCAGTCACTCCTGCGCCCGGAGTTCGCGGTTACGGGCATCACTCTGGCCTCGCCAGGGCCGTTCTGATGAGTATGCGCGAACGGCGGTGACGCCGCTTCGCACATCTGTGACGCACGCGGCCAGGGCACATGGGGACTTGCCTGACTGGCTGCGACAGCACCGTGGCTCCGTGTACTGAGCCGTGCTGTTGCCGGTGCGCTGTGGGGAATTGTGCTCGTCGTGCCTGAGAAGACGGCGAGTCGCGGCGTGGTGGACGCCGCCAGGAGGGATGTGCAGTGCGTGTGGGTGTTCGTGGAAAGCTGTTGGGAAGCTTCGGGCTGGTCCTTGGGATGCTGGCGCTGATCGGCACGCTCGGCCTGTACCAGCTCGGGCTGGCGATACGTGCCCTGCACGACATCGCCGACGACGACGTGGTCGGGCTGACGGCCGTCTTCGAGAGCCGTGCCGCCTCGCTGTCACTTCAGCGCGACCTGCGCGCCCTGGTGCTGGCGTTCACCCCGGACGAGAAGCAGCGGCTCAAGGCCAGCCAGGACGCCCTCGACAGGCAGTTCCAGGAGCAGATCGCGAAGATGAACACCATGCTCGACGCACCCGAGGAGCGGCAGGTGTTCGAGAGGCTCATGGCGAGCTACAAGGAGTGGGGCGAGGTCCGGAAGACGATCACCGACGCAGCGCTCGGCGGCGATCAGCTCACGGCCCGCACCACCCTCAACAACGAAGACAGCCAGAAGGTCATCACCGTCATCAACGAGCAGGTGTCCGAGCTGGTCCGCCTCAAGCAGGAGCGGATGGCCGCCGTGGTAGCGAGCCGCGATCAGAGCTTTGCGGTGGCCCAGGCCCTGATGCTCGGGGCCATCGGCCTGAGCCTCGCGGTCGGGTTCGGCGTGGCGTTCGTGATGGCGCGCGGCATCACCCGCCGGGTCACGATGGTGCAAGACACCCTGACCGCCATGGCGAATGAGGGCGTGGCGTCCATCGAGCGGGGGCTGGCGGCGATGGCGGCCGGCGACCTGACCGTCGCGGCGCACGCCTCCACGAAGCCCATCGACCAGTACGGCGCCGACGAGATCGGGCAGACGGCCCGCGTGACAAACGACGTGCTCCAGCAGATGCAGGCGACCATCACCAGCTACGAAGAGGCGCGGACCAGGCTGGCGGCGCTGGTCGGCACGGTCCAGGATGCGGCGGTGATGGTGGCCGAAAGCTCGTCGGGGCTGAGCCAGGTGGCCGGGCAGGCCGGCAACGTGGTGCGGCAGGTCGCAGGCGCAGTCCAGCACGTGGCGGCCGGCAGCGAAGAGACCAGCCGGGCGGCGCGCGGCTCGCAGGAGGCCGTGACGCAGCTCACCCAGGCCATCGACGGCATCGCGCAGGGGGCCAGCAGTCAGGCCCAGCAGATCCAGCAGGTCGCCGAGACGGCGACGGCGATGGCGACGGGGGTGGATCGGGTGGCGTCGGACGCCCGCGAGGTGGCCGAGGCCGGCGAGGCGACCCGCATCTCGGCCCAGCACGGCGCGGCGGCCGTCCGCGAGACCGTCAGCGGGATGCTGGAGATCCGAGGCGTGGTGGCCGACGCCGCCACGAAGGTCGAGCAGCTTGGGAAGCTGGGCGAGAAGATCGGGGCGGTCGTCGAGACCATCGACGACATCGCCGAGCAGACCAACCTGCTGGCGCTGAATGCCGCCATCGAGGCGGCCCGGGCCGGCGAGCACGGTCGAGGCTTCGCGGTGGTCGCCGACGAGGTCCGCAAACTCGCCGAGCGCTCACAGCGCGAGACCCGCTCCATCTCCGACCTGATTCGCGAGGTGCAGACCGGCACCCGCGAGGCCGTTCGGGCGATGGAGAGCGGCTCGGGCAAGGTCGAGGAGGGCACGGCGAAGGCAGATCAGGCGGGCACGGCCCTGACCGAGATCCTGGAGGCCATCGAGGCGATGGTGGACCGGGTATCCACTATCGCGTTAGCGGCCCAGGAGATGACCGCCGCCTCGCGCGGGGTGGTGGACGCGATGGGCAGCATCAGCGCCATCGTCGAAGAGAGCACGGCCGCGACCGAAGAGATGGCCGCCCAGGCCGGGCAGGTCAGCGAGTCGATCCGCGGCATCTCCGACGTCGCCGAGGAGAGCTCGGGGGCCAGCCGGCAGGTGTCGGCGTCGTCGGAGGAGATGGCGGCCCAGGTCGCGAACGTCTCCGAGCAGGCGGAGATGCTGGCGGGCACGGCGGCCGAGGTGCGGGCGTTGCTGGCGCAGTTCCGGGTGGACGACGGCCTGGTGACGACCATGGAGCCAGAGCCGGTGGTGGCGCGGCGTCAATCCGGAGACTGGGAGCCGGCGATCGCACGAAGCTGGGGACGCCGCGCCGGATAAGGATAGAAGACGCTCTCAGGTTCCCGGGCCGGCAGCGTGGGGGTTTGTCCCCCGCCCGTTTCATAGTAGAACGGGCGGGGGACAAACCCCCACGCTACAGCGTTGCGCTTCTTGAGACCGTCATTCAACAGCCAGCGGTTGCGAGCACGCCATCATCCATCCACCCAACGTGAGCGCACAACGAACCCCGTCAGCCCGAGCGCAGTGAGCCGCCACACTCCCCGTCATCCCGAGCGCAGTGAGCGTGCGAACGAAGTCGAGGGATCTTCCCTCATCAATCGTCCCTCACCCGGGGAAGATCCCTCTCCACTCCGCTCGTTCCTCGCTTCGGTCGGGATGACGAGCCGGGTGTGCTCGTGCCTCGCGGAGCTTGCCCTGAGCTTGCCGAATGGGGTCGGGATGACGAGCCGGGTGTGCTCGTTCCTCGCCTCGGTCGGGACGACATGTGTTCACACGCAACTCGGTTCCCTCCGCACGACGCGCAGAGCGGTACAATCTGCCCCGCTGCGCTGCAGTCGAAGGAGCGTGCCTGCCGTGTGGGGCGATGGCAAGAAGGTTTCAGTCGTCTTTCCGGCCTACAACGAGGCCGCCAACATCGCGCGGGCCGTCCGCGACTTCCAGGCCGTGCCGGCCGTCGACGAAGTCCTCGTAGTCGACAACAACTCGAAGGACGGGACCGGAGCGCTGGCGCGAGCGGCCGGTGCGCGGGTCGTCCTGGAAACGAAGCAAGGCTACGGCAACGCCCTCCGGCGCGGCCTGCACGAAGCGACCGGCGACTACATCATCCTGGCCGAGCCAGACGGCACCTTCGTGGCCGACGACGTCGTCAAGCTGCTCGCCTACGCCCACGAGCTGGACATGGTGATGGGCACCCGCACCACCCGCGAGCTGATCTGGGAGCAGGCCAACATGGGCTGGTTCCTGCGGGTCGGCAACTGGGCCGTCGCCAAGCTGCTCCAGTTGCTGTTTGATGGGCCGTCGCTCTCCGACTGCGGCTGCACGCTGCGGCTGATCCGCCGGGAGGCCGCCCAGAAGATCGTCGGGCAGCTGACGGTGGGCGGCAGCCATTTTCTGCCCGAGATGGTCGTGCTGGCCCTGCTCAACGGGCTGCGGATCGTCGAGGTGCCGGTGAACTACCGGGCGCGGGTAGGGGAGTCGAAGATCACCGGCTCGCGGAAGACGACGCTCAAGGTCGGAGCGCGGATGATCTGGCTGATCCTCGACTACCGCCTGAAAAGCTGGGCGCGCCCGCTGCCCCGCGCCAAGCACTGAGTTTGCGCGCTTCTGTGCGTCGTCGCTGGACAGCGAGCGCACGACCGTTAGAATGGCCCCGCAGCCCCCACTTCGCTGGCCCGCGCGACCGTCTTATTCTCCTACTTCTGTCAAACCCCTGGTTGACGCTGCCTGCGGCCGGCCACGGATGCAGGAGGTTCACGCTGCACAGTTCTTCCAGGAGTGAGCCGAGATGACCGAGGATCTGGCCTCGGCCGACAGTTGTTCGCGGCCGTCCCGGCGGGCGTTTCTGCGCGGCGCGCTGACCATCGGCGGCGCAGCGCTGCTGACGGCCTGCCGGTCCGCCACGCCCTCGCAGCCGGCCATGCCCGCCAGACCGACCCGGCCGCCGCAGGATGCCGCCCAGGCGGCTGACTGGCCGTCCCCGCGTCAGCCTGCCCCAACTGCCAGCGCGTCCCAGGCGTCAGCCGTCCGCACACCGAAGCCCGGCGGCACGCTCGTCGCAGCGCGGACCGCCGACGCGACGGACCTCGATCCACAGCTCACGCCGAGCCTTGCGCGTCAGCGGATCACCATGCTGACGTACAACAATCTCTTCCGACTGTCCAACGACCTGACCATCCAGCCCGACCTCGCCGAGAGCTGGCGCGTCACGCCTGACGGCAGGCAGCTCGACGTGGCGTTGCGGCGCGGCGTGCAATGGCACCCGCCCGTCAGCCGCGAGCTGACCGCCGACGACGTGCGATTCAGCTACCAGCGACTCCTGCGCGACTCGCCGGGCCGCTCCGAGTTCGCCGTCATCGAGGGCGTCGAGGTGCTCGACAAGTACCACGTCCGGTTCGTGCTGCGCTCCGCCAACGCCGGCATCCTCGCCACCATGGCCGATTCTCGCTGGGGCGCCATCGTCAACCGCGAGACGGTGGAGCGGCACGGCAACCTCAGCAAGGTCGCCGTCGGGACCGGGCCGTTTGTGCTGGAGGCCTGGACTCCCGAGCACGAGATGCGGTTTCGGAAGCACCGCGAGTACTTCGAGCGGGACAAGCCGTACCTGGAGGCGCTGGTCCTGCGGATCCTGCCAGACGAAGCGGCGATCGTCGAGGGGCTGCGGAGCGGCACCATCGACCACGCCATGCTGGAGGAGAACCGCTACCACGGTCAGGTTGCCGACCAGCCCCATCTCGCCATCTCCCGCACCCCCCGCCTCGGGTACGACTCCCTGAACCTGAACCAGGCCAGCCCACCGTTCGACAAGCCCGAAGTGGTGCAGGCCGTCAGCTACGCCGTGGACCGCGCCGCGTGCATCACCGCGGCGGCCGGGGGATTCGCGGTGCAGACGGCGCCGGCCACCCCCGCCATGAAGCAGTGGCAGCTCCGTCCGGAGCAGTGGCAGCCCACCTACACGGTGAATCTCGACCGTGCGCGCGAGCTGCTGGCCCGGGCAGGCCACCCGAACGGCTTCGAGGCGACGGTGCTGACCATCCCGACCCTGCCGACGATGGCCGTCAACGCCCAGGTGATCCGCGACCAGTTGGCGAAGATCGGCGTGCATCTCCAGATCGAGCACGTTCCCTACGGGCAGTGGCTGGAGCGGTGGCAGCGCAAAGAGTTCCAGGCGACGCTCAACACGACGGCCGGCTACGCCGATCCGGATACGGCGTTCTATCGCGCGTTCCACTCCAAAGCCCAGAACTGGACCAATCGCAACGGCCCCGAGCTTGACCGGCTCCTTGACGAGGGCCGCGCCGTGTTCGAGGTTGAGAGGCGGAAGCCGATCTACGACCAGATCCAGCTCAAGCTGTTGGAGCAGCCAGGACAGGTCTTCCTGTTCTCAGCGGAGATGATCGACGTGGCACACAGGCGGGTGCAGGGGCTGAGCCAGCACCCCACCACGACGCTGTGGAGCTACCAGAACGCCTGGTTGGATACGTGACGGGTCGTGGGCGCGACCCGGCGCGGGGTTTCGGGTTCTGGGTTTCAGGTTTCGGGGGGCGTGGGACTCTTGGTGAAAGCGTGCAACTTGCAATTGTCGTCCTGAGCGCAGCGAAGGACCTCACCCGCTGACCGTCAACGCTCACCCACCTGCTGACGCTCGACGTTTGCGTCAGCGGTCAGCAGTGAGTCTGTCATCCTGAACGAGCGAGCTTGCGAGCGACGTGAAGGATCTCCCAACCTTGACGGTCAGCGGGTGAGGTCCTTCGCTGCGCTCAGGACGACAATAGAGAGTTGCGTGCTTGCTATGAGC
>JADZEM010000047.1 GCA_020850535.1 Chloroflexota bacterium | reverse complement strand
CTCGATGCGGAGGCGCTGGCCGTTGTCCGTGCGGACGCGGAAGCCTTCGCCGTCCTTCTTCGAGAGGCCGATCTTGTCAAGCAGTTCGTTCGACTGTTTGATGTCGAGGGTGGACCACTTGGTCCGCCACTCCGGCCCGGCATTCTCGGGGGAGGTGTCCTCCGACATCAGCGAACTGGGCGTGCCCATGCCCAGGAAGAACGCCTCGTTGATCTGGTCGCGGTCGATACCCATCGACAGCGCCCGGCGGAAGTCTGCGTTGGTGAGCCACTTCCGGATCTCGGCGTCCGCCTCGAAGCTCTGGTTGATGTGGATGGCCGCCGCCGCCGCATCGGAGGCGGGGTCCAGGACGACCTTGTAGCCGCCCTTCTGCTGGTTCTCCAGGAACACCGGCAGCTTGGCCACGTCCATATGCCGGCCCATCTCGTCGTACTCGCCGGCGATGGCCCGCAGGTTCGCCACTTCCAGGTTCTCGGCCAGCGTCAGCTGCGCCTTGTCGATGTACGGGAGCTGGTTGCCCTCGGTATCGACAACCCAGAAGTACGGGTTGCGCTCAAGGTTCCAGGTCGGCGTGTTGATCGGCGTGACGGTCCGCCACGCGCTCACCACCGGCACCTCAGGGTTCAGCTGATAGTTGTTCTTGAACTTCAGCTGCGCCACCCAGCTATCCATGCCGGCGGCCTTGGCCATCTCGTTGGCCTTCTCCACGCCGATGTACTTCGGCAGGAACTGCTTGAGATAGTGGCCCGGCGCGTACGGCCCCATGAAGCCGCCCCACTGGGTGCCGCCCAGCGCATGCCCGCCGCCCATCTGGGTGAACGCCGAGAGCACGTCCACGAACATCGGGTACGGCTCTTCGAACTGGGCCTCGACCGTCGTGTCGTCAATCTTGACGAACTTGCCGGGCTTGCCGTTGATCGACATCTCGGCGGTGCCGACCGGCACGAGATCCTTGTTCAGGTACATGTCCTCGTACCAGAACATGATCGCGTCAGCCGTGAACGGCGTGCCGTCCGACCACTTCATGCCCTTCCGCAGCGACAGGCGGATGATCTTGCCGCCGTCCCGAAGCTCCCAGGACTTGAAGACAGCCGGAACGATGTTGTTGCCGGTGAAGTCCACGTGCAGCGGCTTCTCGGCACCCATGATCCGGTTCCAGTTCTCGCCATCGCCAGGGCCGGTGAAACCGCGCCGCCAGGTTCCGCCGAACTTGCCGATCGCGGTCATCGGCTTGAGCACCAGCGGCTCCTCGGGAACGCGCTGCTCGACGGGCGGCAGCTTGCCGGCCTTGACCAGCTCGGCCAGCATCGGCGACTCGCCCAGCTTGGCCGGGCGCTTGGCATCCTTCTGGATCTCCGGCCCCTCGATCTTGCCGATCAAGGTGGAACCGAGCTTCGCTTCCGGCTTGCCGGACGCAGCCGCCGGAGCGGCGGGCTTCGCGGCCTCGGCGGGCTTCGCAGCGGCAGCCGGCGCCGGGGCAGCGGGCTTGGCGGCCTCAGCGGGCTTCGCAGCCTCAGCCGGCTTGGCCGCCTCGGCCGGCTTGGCCGGGGCTGTCGTGGCGGCTGGCGCGGCCGGCTTGGTCTCGGCGGGCTTGGTCGCCGGGGCTGACGGCGCACACGCCGCTAGCAGCCCCATGCCTGCGACTCCGAATCCAAGGCGCAGGAAGCCTCGCCGGGACACGTCTCTCCACAGTGACATGCGTTCTACCCTCCAAGGTAGCAGAGCAACGGCCGCGCTGCCGTCACAGCGTACAATTTGCACCGGCGTTTCACGGCCGGCACGATCACACGATGTAGCACAGTCAGCCATCGGCGTCAAGCACCGGGCTGGATTGCGCCACCGTGGAGTATCGCCGCCACCACGGCTGCGACGGTAGTTTTTGCGTCTGGGCGACTGAGCTTCGGCAGGCCCGATCCGTCGTGTGCAGGCAGAGGCTATGCCGCGGACATGAGAACACCCCCGCTCGGAGGCGCCCCAGTAGGGCCGCGCCGGGCGAGGGTGCTGGTGGTCACCCGGCCGCGTGCCGGGTCGATGTACGCTAGCTCTTCATGTAGTAGGTCGGCGGGTGCGCCGCGCCCGGCGTGCGCGCCCGGGTGGGCCAGGCGTACCGATCCGGCACGTTCCCGATCTTGTTGCCGATGACCCGCAGGATCGGCTCGAACCCAACGGTCCCGATCACCCACTGCTGATCAACGATCACCTTCTTCAGCTCCTGCCCGAGCTTGTTGCGCTCGGCGGTCTCCAGGCCGGAGCCCTTCCGCAGCATGTCGTACGCCTTCAGCAGTTCCGGATCCTCCGGCTTCTTGCCGGCCGTCCCGCCGGAGGCGTACCAGGTCGCGTAGAGGGTGCCGCTGAACGGCTCGTTCGGCTCAGCTGGCATGTCGTGGCGCGGCCAGAGGAAGATGTCCGGGTTGCCGCCGCCCCAGATGTAGAGCTGCTGCTCGTTGCCGGCGACCTGCTTGAGTGACAGGTTTCGCTCGGTGTCCTTGACGTCAAGCTGGATGCCGATCTTCTTCCAGTGTTGGGCGACCATCTCCATCATCTCGGCGAACGGCAGGAACGCCGCCGCGACGGTGGTGACGGTGATACGCAGCAGTTGGCCGTTGTCGGTCCGCAGCCGCATCCCCTGGGGATCCTTCTTGGTCAGCCCGATCTTGTCCAGCAGCTCGTTCGCCTGCTTGATATCGAGCGTCGACCACTTCGTCCGCCACTCCGGCCCGGCGTTCTCGGGCGAGG